>JAPKAJ010000296.1 GCA_028825345.1 Arenicellales bacterium
CCTCGAGAGATGATAGTTGATGCCGATCGCCTCCGCTGTTGCCTCAGACTCACGCGCGGTAGCCAAAAGCAGACCGAGCCGCTGTCCGTTGACTAGCCGGTAGATTCCGAGCATCAAAAGAACAAGACAAAAAGCAGCCACATAACCAAGGATTAGGCCGGGAGTGTGATGCTGCCAAGCTGCCGGTATAAAGCTGTCGGCCCCGTAGAGCCCACCGGTCACCACTCCAAAAGTCTTAGACGAGACCACGTAAACCCGACATAGCTCGACCATGCCCATCGTGAGCAGTGCAAAGTAGAGCCCATCGATACGCAGTGCAGGCAGCCCAATGATCACTCCGAAGATCAGACCGACTAGAGTCCCCAATACCAGCATCATCGGCCAGGTAATGCCGTAATCTATGGATAGCCAAGCGGTCAGGTACGCCGAGGCTCCTACCACCGCCAGTGTCGCTAGGGAGAAGATCCCGGCGGTGCCGATCACCAGCATCCACATAAGGTTAATTGCAGAAAACAGAGCGAAAGTTGTGGCTGCGGTCAGTATAAGATTCGTGCCAACGAGGATGGGAATGACCAATGCGCCAATGAGGCCGATTAACCAGAACCACGGCCGTTTGTCGTCGAGCTTGTATTGTCGGGCGAGATCACGGGGATTGGCCTTCGCGTATCCCTGGAACCAGGTATGCCTCGTGAATGGAATGTAGCGCCGGTGTAGGGTCCGTTCACCAGAAAGAACGAAACGTGGTAGCCAGCGGCGTCGGCCGACGAGCGACTTTACGGATATCTTCTTACTCACCATGCTGATCGCTACTCCTCTCGGGCCTCGTCCAACAGACCTGCGATACCGCGTGGGCGTAACAAAAGGATCACGATGATCATGCCAAACTGGACCATCAACACATACTGTCCACCGAGATAGGCGGCAGTCATAGCTTCGGCAAATCCAATGATCACGGCGCCGATCATCGCTCCGCCGATACTACCCAACCCGCCGAGCAGGGCAACGATTAAACCCTTAATCAGAGGTTGCAAGCCGGCGTATGGACTGACATAGAAGGTCTGCGACAGCAAAATCGCAGCGAGGCCGGCAAGGGCGCCGGTCAGGATCATTACCCACAGCGCGGTTGTTCTCAATGAGATCCCAACCAATGCTGCTCCTTCCGGGTTTTGCATTACCGCCCGGATCTCCAGACCGCGGCGACTGAGACCGAGCCAGATGAGTAACGCCCCGAGCACTCCGACCGAGCACACCACCGTTCCCATCTGTCCGTAGGTCATAATCACGTCACCCATTTTTATTACTCCCGAGCCAAATACTTTTGGTAGCGGTTTCATACGCGGTCCAAAGACCCACATGAGTGTCTGTACCCCAATCAAATTGATGGCCATGGTGGCAATGAGTGCACGTATCGGGTAGTTGGGCCGGTCATGAATATAGAGAAAGGCGACGAAATAGATCACTATCCCAATCAGCGCACCAGTCGTGATGCCGGCACCGAATACTACCCAGGCGCTTTTGCTAAACGTAGTCGCAGCCCACCATGCCCCATAACCAGACGCTGCGAAGGTAAAGCCATGGGCCAGGTTGAGCATGCCGAGACTCGACCAGATGATCGACACACCAATGGCAAGTATTCCGTAGATGCAAGTGAGTTGCAGGCCCGACATCAGGGTAAACATATCCATAATCAGCCTACCTCCGAATGCAACGAGAGACTATCGACACTACCTTTGATCTCACCGCCATGCATTCCAATTAACCGGTCGACACAGCCCTCGAGGAGCTGCAAATTTTGTTCGGCTATCACCATCGCTCCATCAGCTAAGTCGACGTTGATCAGGGCATCGATGACCGCACGCGAGATCTTGGGCGCCAGACCAAGCGACGGTTCATCGACCAAATAGAGCTTCACATCTCCCATCAGGCCACGCCCGAGCGTGACCATGCGGCGTTCACCACCAGAAAGCTTCCCAACCGGCTGGTTAAGGAGCTTTCGTAACGGCGGAAAGATGTCGAGAATTCGTTCCCGGCGTTTATGCCGTTCCGACCAGGCCTTGCGAGTGAATGCACCTGCATCGAGATGCTGACGGACAGTCAAGCCGATGAACATAGCGTCACCCTGCGGCATCAGAGCCACGCCCTGGCGAGCAATGCGATGTGTCATGCGTCCTGGCCCCTGAGTTCGCTGCCCGCCGATCTGCACACCGTTCAGCATGATGGAACCATTCTGCCAGTCGACGAGGCCCGTGATGGTGCGGAATAAAGTCGACTTACCGTGGCCGTTCAGTCCCACCAGTCCCACCCGTTCCCCACGATTGATGGTGAAGCTAATGTCATGGAGGACACGCAGTGGTCCATAACCCGCTGATACCCCCGAGACGGTCAGTATTTCATTCATACTTTGGCAGTCTCGAAGTAAGCAGCCTGAACCTCAGGGTGGTTAAAGACTTCTTCTGGCGCACCACACATGATACGCCGGCCGACATCCAGCACCAGAACCTCGTCGGCGATGGCGGCGAGCAACTCCAGACGATGTTCCACCACGAGCAGCGCAATTTTCATCTCGCGAGCAAGCGTACGTAGGACTTGATCGAGCTCTTCAAGTTCAGCGGTCAACAAGCCCGACGCGGGCTCGTCCAACAACAGGACTTTGGGTCGACGCATCAGCAAGCATGCCATGAGTAACTTGCGTCGCTGTAAAGTATCGAGAGAACCCGCCCGGATCCGTCCTGGAACCTTTAACCCAACGATTTGCGCTGCCCACTCCGCTTGGTGTGAGGTTAAGGTGGGGTAGAAGGCTTTACGCGCCGCCTTTAATACTTGCGCCACGGAAAGTTCGTTCGGCACCACAGGACTCTGGTAAGTCCGCCCAATACCAGCCCGGGCGCGCTGCTGAATGGTAAGACGGCTGATTTCCCGTCCTTGTAGAGTGACCCGGCCTTGTTGATGAGGAATACGCCCACTGAGGACCTCAAACAGACTAGTCTTACCAGCCCCGTTTGGACCAATGACCCCGAGGACCCGACCGCGGTACGCCTCGAGACCGACGTCTTGTAGGATGGGCCGCCCCCCGAGAGTCAGGTGAATACCTTGACACTCGAAGAGCGGCGTGACCTCGGTATTACGCTCGTTCCTAGTTACATCCACGGAGCGGGACGAAATTGCGCTTCGACTAGCGGGTCAGGCGCAATAATTTT
>JAPKAJ010000297.1 GCA_028825345.1 Arenicellales bacterium
CGGAGAAGATCAGCGAAGAAGGGTTGACCTTGTCCTGGTTGGCATATTTAGGTGCAGTGCCATGGGTCGCCTCAAATACCGCTACATGGTCGGCCGTATTGGCTCCCGGCGCGATGCCCATGCCGCCAACCTCGGCAGCAGCCGCATCAGAAAGATAATCGCCATTTAAGTTCATGGTTGCGATCACATCAAATTCGGCAGGCCGTAACTGCAGTAATTGGAAAATGATATCAGCAATACGATCCTTGAGGATCACCTTTCCCTCAGGCGCTTTTCCGCCATGCACAGCGTAGAGTTCTTCTTCAGTGACCACCTGATCGCTAAACTCCTCCTGAGCCAGTTCATAGCCCCAGTTGCGAAAGGCGCCTTCGGTGAACTTCATGATGTTGCCTTTGTGCACCAGGGTTACGCTCTCACGCTGGTTGTCGATGGCGTACTGGATGGCTTTGCGGACCAGTCGTTTGGAGCCAAATGGGCTGATCGGCTTGATGCCCAGTCCCGCATCCTCAAAGAAGTCGGCCCCCATTTCCTCACGTAAAAAACGCGCCAGGCGCAGGTTCTCCTCGGTGCCCGATTCGTACTCCAGGCCTGCATAGACGTCCTCGGTGTTTTCACGGAAGATCACAACGTCGACTTTTTCAGGTTCGCGCATCGGTGAGGGTACGCCGGTGTAGTAGCGCACCGGGCGTACACAGGCATAAAGGTCCAACTCCTGTCGCAGTGAGACATTCAGCGAGCGAAAACCCCCACCCACTGGCGTGGTTAGTGGGCCTTTGATAGCCACAATCAGGTCACGGATAGCAGCCAGGGTTTCTGCTGGAAAGTAGTCACCATCGTAAAGAGAGCCGGCTTTTTCGCCCAGGTAGAGTTCACACCAGTGAATCTGACGCTTGCCGTCATAGGCTTTTTCCACTGACGCATCAAGCACCCGTAGCATGGCCCGGGTGATGTCAGGGCCAATGCCGTCACCTTCCACATAGCCGATAATAGGCTGGTCAGGAATGCTCAATCGCCCATCTTTAACGCTAATCTTCTCGCCGCTGTCTGGTAGGCGGATATGCTGGTAACTCATTTCATCAAACCTCTGGTAGATTCCGGGCACGCCGGGCGAATATCTTGTGGGATTGGAGCCGTTGACCACAAAAGTGCTTCACCCTGGTTGCGATACCGCAAAATGCTATGGGGCATTTTGCGCATATTTTACCACTGCGCTATCGATGCCCGGTGACAACTGACGCGATCATGATTTGGGTCAGACCAGATCTCAATTTGGAATTTAATCCAGCGTTAATCCATGGCACGAGATTTCAAACGAACATCTCCTGACGGTTCTTTGTGGGGCCGTCAGCAGTTGCTTGCCCTGGCGGCTCTGATCGGCTGTTTGAGTATTTATGGCATTATCATCAGCCTGTTTACACCGCTGCTTTCCCTGATTCTCGAAAGCCGGGGAGCCAGCGCCACGCTGATTGGCGCCCTGGCGATGGCGGGGCCGGTCGGCGTGATGCTGGGGTCTTTTGTTATTCCCCGGTTCATGCGCCAGATCGAGGGTCGCAAACTGTTGCTGGCTGGTGTGGTTATCGAGATTGTTCTGATCGTTGCTTTAATGAGCACCGATTCGATTTTCGCCTGGTTTGTGATTCGTTTTCTGGGCGGACTTACAGGTGTTGTCCTTTTCGTGGTGACCGAGACCTGGATGATCGAGATTACCCCCGAGCCACATCGTGGTCGGGTCATGGGTTTGTACAACACGACTCTGGCGCTGAGCTTTGCACTGGGCCCACTGATGCTGTCCATGACAGGTGTCGAAGGGAAAACCCCGTTTGTTGCAGGCATCATGCTGATGGCGCTAGCCGGTTTGCCACTGCTTTTTGCCGGGACCTACAGACCCAGCTCGGTTGAAGAGCCAGGTTTTGGGATTGTCAGTTTTATACGTGTTGCGCCATTGCTGGCACTTGCCTGCTTTGTGGTTGCTTTCAAGGACTTAGCTGGTGTCAGTTTGCTGCCGGTGTACGGGTTGCGTGTGGGTCTGGATGAATCTTCCGCGGTACTGATGCTATTTTTTGCATCAATAGGCGGCGCAATGTTGCAATTGCCCATTGGCTGGGCGGCTGATTACTTCGATGCACGCAAAGTGTTGGTGGTGTGCGCCTTTGTCGGGGTAGTTGGCGCCCTGATCTGGCCGTTTGTCGTCGGCGTACCAGTATTGCTCTGGATAACGCTTTTCTTGTGGTGGGGGTTCTTCGCTGGGGCCTACACTGTGGCGATGATTCTTGCTGGGCAGTGGTTCAAGGGGGTGGAACTCGCTACCGCGATGGCGGCATTCGGTGTGTACTGGGGTATGGGCGCTTTTGCCGGACCGCTTATCGGCGGTGTCAGCATGGATCTGTGGAATCCGCATGGGCTGGCCTTAGCACTGGTGCTTGTCGCAGGCGGTTTCTTTGCGGTCAGTCTGTTGCGGCGTCTATATCATCGGCGTCTATATCGTTCGGCTGGTTAAATCATCGAGGCTGCCACGCCGGATCAGGCCCGCAGCTAAGCTATGAGCATTGCTACATTCAAATTTAAAAGTGAACTGCGCGGCCTGTTAGCACTGGGGTTGCCGATCATACTGACGCAGTTAATCCAGGTCAGCAATACCACCGTAGCCATCCTGATGATGGGGCGGGTGGGATCTATCGAGCTTGCAGCGGTCGGGCTGGGTGGGGCTTTCATGATCTTCGTTTTCCTTGCGTGCCTTGGGGTCATGATGTCGCTATCACCGACCATTGCTCAGCATTTTGGCGCTGGGCGTAACGATTCGATCCGACACGCGTTCCAGCAGGGGTTATGGTTGGCCGTCGGCACTGGCGCCGGGGCATTTTTCCTGCTGCGCCAGATGGGACGCTTGATGCACTGGATGGCGGTCGACCCGGAGGTAATCCCGCTCGCACAGGCCTACCTTGATATTGCAGCCTGGTCGATGCCGTCAGTGTGCATTTACATGGCCTTTCGCTTTCTCTGTGAGGCAACCGGCCACTCACGGCCTATGCTGGTGGTCAATATCGCCACGCTACCGGTCGTGGTCGCTGGAAACTGGGCGCTGATTTTTGGCCACTGGGGCTTGCCCACCTTGGGGGTTGAGGGTGCAGCCTTCAATCTGATTCTGGTCATGATGCTGAACGCACTGGGTCTGGTACTGTTTGTGCTTGTGTCTGAG
>JAPKAJ010000298.1 GCA_028825345.1 Arenicellales bacterium
CAAGTGCGTCCTGAACTTTCTCCTGAATGCTCTGATCCAGGCTTTCAATGGCTTTTAGAAAATCTCCCAGACCGCCGGCGTTGGCGTGATCTGCCCAAATGAAGGTACATACGACTGTAAGTACCCGGAACATTACAGACAAGGCAGAGTCAGAGAATGGAATTGTCACAGCATCCCCAGCAACAGTTTGTTAAAAGCCATGCTTGACGTCGTGCCTTTTTACCGCAGGGAGATCGGCAATTCATAGTGCTCCGACTCTACGAAACTCAAGCAGTGCACAGGCAATCTATTACATCTCTATCTCAACAAATACGCCCGCGGGCAGATCGAAGGAATCGACGATCGTCATTACAGGGCCTTTTCGCGCTGCCTGATAATCAACCCGGTAAGTGCCTGGCTGTAAAGGAATAGGACCCCAACTCTTGTCTAACTTAACGACAGCTGCCGCGCCGAGTGCATCATCGAGCCTTGAGAACTCGACCCTATACGGGGGCTCGGTTCCATCCGCATAACTGAAGCCAACACCGGTGTTCACTGGGAACTGCGCCAGTTCACCACTCTTGACAATAACGGTACCCAGCAGAGAGTCGGTTGCACCGTGCTTGGTCTGGCGATACACCAGCTGATACTCCCCTTCTGGAACGATCTGTGGCTTAAATTCGAAATTGCTGACCTTAAGCGCCACCTGGCCATCGGCATCCAGCAGTTTCCACCATCGTCGGCGCACCGTGGGCACCCAATCGGCTTTGACCAACTGCAATCCCGTTGCCACGGTAATTTCATTTAACTGATCCATCTGAATATCGATCACACCAAGATCAACGGGAGTCGTGCGATGTTCATTTTGGTACCAGATTAAGTGGTACCGGCCTGCCGGTACCACCTGTGCCGGCAGGTCACGAAACCAAACCGGCGGCCTTAGTATCGATTTATCAACCTTCGCTTTAAGACCCCACCAGTAGGGTATCTCTACCCACTGGGGCATTTTCAGACGTAGACCAGTTGCGACGGGGACTTCGGTGACCTCACCGGATTTGACCTTCACAATCTGTCCGGTGATGACACGGGCAGCCCGGTGTTCATTCTGATGCCACACCAACTGATAGGTGCCTGGCGGTACTTTTTGGGGTGTAACGCCCAGGCGCGCAAACTTGTAGAGAATCTCACCCGATTCAACATCTGACAAAGCCCAGTACCTGGGCTCCTCTACCCACGGCGCAGGTAACAATTTAACTGTACCTGGGCCTTTAGCCTTGATCTTTATGGAGGTGGAGGAAGACTCGACTTTCTGTACTACTGGCTCTGGAGCCGGGGCCGGGACAGGCTCTACCTTAACCTGCGCAACCACGCTTTGCTTGACCACTGTCAATGCTTCGAGCAGGCCAGAGGCATTGTCCGCAGTAAAAAAGGTACCCCCACCCGCGTCGGCAATACAGGCCAGCTTTTTCTTCTGATGATCCATTAGTCCAAAACCCACCACATGCAATACAAAATTAATGCCGGTAGATTTCAACTTCTTGGTCAGAGCGCACGGATCCTTACCGCAGCTTTCCAGTCCATCGCTAATAAGAACAATGGTGGATTCACCCTCCTCACCCTTTAATCGATCAACCGTCTGCTGAATCGAATCTGTGATGGGTGTTTTGCCCATTGCATTGATAGAGCTGATTCGCTCCGTCGCCCGGAACTTGGCCATCGGGTCAAGATTCTTAAGAGAAACGATCTCCTCGATGTCTGAACAATCACCCTTTCGACGATGTCCATACACTGTAACCCCGGCGCGGATCTGTGCCGGGGTTTGCTCGATCAGGCTGGAAAGTGTTTCTTTGGCGATAACGATACGCGGCTTGCCACCAGCTCGCTCCCACATGGAGCCCGAAGCATCGAGAATAAAGTACAGCACGTTACCCTCGGCGCGAGCCTCGGGCGCAAACGAAAGGCTCATGCTGGCCAATATAACAACTAGCCCTGCCCGTAGAATCGTTCTCATTACTATAGTCTCCAGTAGAGCAATATCTGAAAATGCAACGAGATTTACTCCAATGAAATCCCGAAGGCCTTGGCAATTAATCTAGCACACAACCAGCCCGCGGCACTCGTCGCGGGGCTGAGTCCCAAAAAAGTGATTCAGTGGGTGGTCTGGCCGAATCGCACAAAGGCGTTAGCAGGAAAAATAAGTCTGGGCCAACGCCAGGCAGGCAGATCCCGCAGGATTTTCGGCGTCACGCCAAGAGGCGAGGTCGGTACAGGGTACTGAAGTGCCGGTCAGGAAAGACCGGCAACACGAGGTCGATGAAGAAGAGTCTGGGCAGTCCCGAAAGGGAGTCGGCCGGGTAGATCAGCGCTTGGAGTATTGCGGGGCTTTGCGTGCCTTGTGCAGACCCACTTTCTTGCGCTCGACTTTGCGTGAATCGCGAGTAACAAAACCAGCCTTACGAAGCGGTCCACGCAGGGTCTCGTCGTAACTGATCAGGGCTCGAGTAATGCCATGACGGATCGCACCGGCCTGGCCCGTTCCGCCGCCGCCGGCGACCCGGATAGTGATGTCTAATTTGTCGACCAGTTCCGCGACGCTCAACGGTTGTCGCACAACCATCCGTGCGGTCTCACGACCGAAATACTGATCAAGGGTACGCTTGTTGACTACGATATTGCCGGAACCACGGGTAAGGTATACCCGCGCTACCGAAGATTTGCGTCGACCCGTTCCGTAATGAATCTGTCCTGTTTCTGCCAATGTTCTGACCTCGTCTGTCTAGTCGTTTTTGGTCGCCGTTAAAGCTCTAGCGTTTTAGGCTGTTGCGCCTGATGTTCGTGCTCGGGGCCGGCATAAACCCGTAGTTTGGAGAACATTGCTCGGCCAAGCGTGTTTTTCGGCAGCATACCCTTAACCGCGCTTTCAATAACACGGGTGGGATGACGCTCGATCTGCTCGGCAAAAGAAATTTCCTTGATGCCGCCGGGGTACCCAGTGTGCCAGTGATATAACTTCGCTTGGGCTTTGTTACCAGTCACACGCACCTTCTCGGCATTGACGATCACAATATGGTCGCCCGTGTCGACGTGTGGCGTGTACTCGGGCTTGTGTTTGCCCCGCAGTCGAGTGGCCACTTTGCTTGCCAGGCGTCCCAATACCTTGTCTGTAGCGTCTACGACGTACCAATCTCGGCGTACGGTCTGGGCGTTGGCATT
>JAPKAJ010000049.1 GCA_028825345.1 Arenicellales bacterium
TCATCGTCAGCGCAAAGTTCAGTGCAGCACGGCCGTGAGCATCAAGCCAGGGGGAGTGTCGCCGCCATATCAGCCATGTCAGCCATGGCCCCAGCAGGTACCCCAGCGGCAGCCCTACATAAGTCAGAAGTGCTGACAGGTGCTGCACGCTGGCGCGCCAGTCTGCCGAGGCGGGTTTTGTTGTTGTTGCAGGTGACGGTTGGGTCGCCCCGCGCGCCAGGCCAATAATGCCAATCATCCCGGCGAGCGTACTGAACGCCAGGGCGAAAATAACGGCTGAGAAGGACACCAAGGGCAGGTTGGCACTACTCAGCAGCAGCGCGGCAATGCCTCCCGTTGCCAGCACGGCCAGCGCGATACCCAGTGCGAGAAAGCCGATGCAGACAATTTTCATTGTAGAGCCTGCGAGCGCAGACAGCTCACAGGATATATCAAACGAATAAGTGCGACAGGGCGGTTTGCGCCGCCTGTCGAAGCCAGATCAGTCGACGGGTGAAACGTCTTCCGCTGCAGGACCCTTATCGCGGGTCGTCAGGGTGAACTCAACACGCTGTCCTTCGTTCAGTGTCTTGAAGCCATCTCCTCTGATCTCTCGGTAGTGGACGAATACGTCATCCCCACCTTCCAACTCAATAAAGCCGAAGCCTTTTCTTTCGTTGAACCATTTTACGGTTCCGGTTTGTCGTTCCGACATGAACTCCTCCACTATGGTGACTGCAACAATCCGGGTAGATGTGATCGCTCGGAGCACATCCCCCGCGCACATTGTATCCGTGTGGCGGTTGAGCGCAACTCTTTAAAAATGTGTGGCACCTGTGTCTTCGCGTAACTTTCGCAGCGGGATGGTCGAGTGTTGGTCGAACCAGTCTTCAATGAGGCGAAAAGAGATCGAGATTGGCGGCGGCAGCACAAACAGACCTTGCTGCATGCGTGAGGTGATTTCATCACGATCCAACCAACACGCATGCTCCAGTTCCTGATCATTGAGGGAAATTTTTTCGCTTCCCGCCTGGGCGCTGTAACCCAGCATCAGCGAGCCGGGAAAGGGCCAGGGTTGAGACGAATGGTAATGGGCACTTAGTACCTCAACCCCGGTCTCTTCCATGACTTCCCGGACCAGGGCCTGCTCAGCGCTTTCGCCGGGCTCGACAAAACCGGCAAGCGTTGAATACCGATGTGCAGACCACTCAGGTTTGCGCCCAAACAGGGCACGCTCGCCTTTTTCTACCAGGACAATAATCGCAGGATCGGTACGCGGGTAATGCTGTTCACCGCAGTTGGCATGGGTACAGGCACGCACGTGCCCGCCGTGTTGCGATACGGTCTCAGCACCGCAGCGGTTGCAGTAAAGGTGGCGTTGGTGCCATGCGGCCATGGCCCGCGCATAGGCGAGCAGAGTCGCCTTTGCACCATCCGCTGTAGCGGCAAGTGTCCGTAACCCGGCAAAACCGTGCGTCTGGGGCGGGCGGGCGTTATCCAGCAGTACGGCGAAGTAGTCTTTGCTGTCTTCCCGACCCAGGTACACCCAGGGTTCGCAGTGCCCAAAACGCTGTTGTGCTTCACTGCGGGTCAGTAGTGCCGGGCGTGCGCTACCGTTCTCTTCATCAATGGCTATCTGCAGATGGTGTACACCGATAAAACGCGCATTTTCACTCATTATGCGCTGCTCGAGATTTTCTTCGTCAAGGCGCACCAATGCAGCACGATCCAGCGCATGACTGGTCAGCAGATTCAGCCGGCTTTGTTGCAGATGATCCATTTGTGAGTAAGGGTTTGTGGACAGGCCTGCGCCAAGAGTACTACAGACCGCTTTGGTGAGAGGCACGCTTTGGTTAGAATCGTGCTGTTCCTTGCCATGTACCGGTGTCAGTACACGTCGGTCGGCATATATTCCCCACGGCCGCTGGTTTTCTGTTTATGCGTAATGAAGTCTGTCAGTTGCTTCGTGATGCCCTGGCATCACTGATTCGCCAAGGTGTTCTGCCTGCCTCGGCCGATATCCCGATTCAACTTGAACGGGCGCGAAAGGCAGGCTATGGCGACTATGCCAGCAACCTGGCGATGGTTCTGGCGAAAGGGGCCGGCCTGAAGCCGCGCGATCTGGCCGAACAGCTTTGTGCCAACTTTCCGGCATCGTCCCTGGTGGTGCGTACTGAAGTCGCCGGGCCGGGCTTTATCAATCTGTTTCTGGCCGCCGATGCCTACCAGCAGTTGCCTGTGCAGATCCGCACCCAGGGCGAGGCCTATGGCACCAGCCGTGATGGGGCCGGGCAGCGGGTCATGGTGGAATTTGTCTCGGCGAATCCGACCGGACCGTTGCACGTGGGACATGGTCGTGGGGCTGCGTACGGCGATGCCTTGGCCCGTGTTTTGCGTGCGGCGGGGTACGATGCGGTCAGCGAGTACTATATCAACGATGCCGGACGACAGATGGATATCCTGGCCTTAAGTGTCTGGCTGCGCTATCTCGAACTCAGTGGTGAGACGGTATCTTTTCCACCGGCCGCTTACCAGGGCGATTATGTTTTCGATATTGCCGCTACGCTGCATCGTGAAGACAGTGAAAAATATCGTTGCGACGCCACGGCACTGCTGAGCTCGCTGCCCGACGATGACGATCAGGCACTGGACACGCTGATCAGCCGGGCACGCTCTGTGCTGGGTGACCCAGGATTTGTCCGGGTTCACACTCTGGCCAGTGAGACGCTGGTCGCGGATATCCGTGCCGACCTGACGGGTTTCGGTGTTGAATTCCAGACCTGGTACTCGGAGCGCAGCCTGATCGACAGCGGTGCTGTGCAGCGCGCGATCGATGATCTCAAGGAGGGCGATTTTCTGTACCAGGAGGGTGATGCCTGGTGGTTTCGCAGCAGCAACTTTGGCGACGAAAAAGATCGGGTGGTGTTGCGGGCTAACGGCAACCATACCTATTTCGCCACCGATATTGCCTACCACCGTGACAAGATAGCGCGTGGTTTTGACCACGTCATCAACATCTGGGGCGCGGATCATCACGGTTACATCAAGCGGGTAAAGGCCTCACTGTCAGCACTTGGGATCGATCAGGCGGTTCTCACCGTGCTGTTGGTGCAGTTCGCGATACTTTATCGAGGCGGTGAAAAAGTCTCCATGTCCACGCGCAGCGGTGACTTTGTCACGCTGCGTGAACTGCGCGAGGACGTCGGTCGTGACGCCGCGCGCTTTTTTTACGCTTTGCGCAAACCTGATCAGCACATGGATTTTGACCTTGACCTGGCCAAGTCGCAGTCAAGCGATAACCCGGTGTATTACGTGCAGTATGCCCACGCCCGTATCTGCAGCGTGTTTCGCCAGCTTGATGAAAAAGGTATCCAGATCAACCTCGCCGAGGCGAACCATGGCCTGCTGATTGAGCCGCGTGAATCGGATCTGCTGCACAAACTCTCGCGTTACCCCGAGATCGTCGAGTCAGCCGCACGTGCCTATGAGCCCCACCAGGTCGCGTATTACCTGCGCGAACTGGCTAATGATTTTCATACCTACTACAACGCGCACCCGTTTATCGCGGCCGAACCCGACCTGCGCCTGGCGCGCTTGTCGCTGATTGATGCGGCCCGACAGGTGCTGGCCAATGCGCTGGCGCTGCTGGGGGTTACTGCGCCCGAGCGTATGTAGGTAATGGCCCGCAACTCGCACAGAAAAAAGAACTCCGGCGGCGCTCGTTTTGGCCATGACCTGGTGATGCTGGTGGTGGGGGTTGCCGTAGGATCGATCAGCACCTTGCTTTATCAGGGTGCTACCAGCGGAGATCCGGATCGTCTGGGCGCGGGTATCAGCCAGTTACTGCAGGATTCGCGCGACAGTGTCCGGGACAGCGCAGCGGCATCGTCAACGGCTGCCAAGAGCACAGCACCGGCACGCACCAGTTTTGATTTTTACACTGTGCTGCCGGAGATTGAGCGCGTGATTTCCGAGACCGGCGCCTTCGAAACCGCGCCAGCCGCCCCACAGAGCCAGTCGATGCCTGCTGAGTCAAAGAGCAAGGCTTCGCCGGGGGGTTTTTATATGCTGCAGGCCGGTGCGTACAACGATCCGGGACAGGCCGAGCGCATGAAGGCTCGCCTGGCCTTGGCAGGTTTTGAGCCCAGTGTTCAGCATATCTCGGTACAGGGGCGAGGCGATTTCTATCGTGTGCGGGTAGGCCCTTACCCGTCCATGGACCTCATGGAAACCGCTAATCGTCGATTAGCAAAAATGAAGATCAAGGCGCTGCGTCTGAAGGTATCACGCAAACCCTGATGCTTCTGGATCTATTGTCGCGCCTGTAGCCAGGCGGCAACCTTCGGTGGAATCTGTTGCTGGGCATGGCGGCTGACGTAGATGCCAATGTGCCCGCCGTCAAAGGCAAGCTCAGTGTAATCGGTGCAGCCAGCGTGTTGTGCCAATGCCCGTGAAGCAGTGGCGGGCACCAGATGATCTGCCAATGCGTAAACGTTCAGTATCGGGCAGCGTATGTCGTCCAACCGGACCGCCCGACCGCCCAGCACCATCTGGCCTTTGACCAGGCTGTTACGTTGAAATAGCATCGTGAGAAAATCGGCAAAAGCCTGACCTGCCTGGTCGGGGCTGTCAGCGATCCAGCGTTCCATGCGCGCAAAAGTTTGTAGTCGATCGTGGTCATCTGCCAGGTCCGCAAGCTCGAGAGCTTTCTTTCCGCCCAGGCGAAAGGGCTGCAGGGCGACGAACAGCGCATTGAGAAAGGCGCCGGGCACGTTGCCATAGCAACTGACTATCCGCTCAACGTCTACGCCTCGTACCCAGTGCGACAGTAGATTGTCCTCGGTGTGAAAATCCACCGGGGTCACCATAGTGATCAGGTTTCGTACCTTGTGGGTAAACAGTGCGCTGTAGCACAAGCTGAAGGTGCCGCCCTGACATACGCCCAGCAAATTAACAGTGGTCTCATGGCGCACGGTACAGGCGGCATCGACGCATTGATCCAGCATGTCACAGATGTAATCGGCGAGAGTCGTGCTCTGATCATCCTGGTCGGGATCGGTCCATTCCACCAGAAACACGTCCAGCCCGGCATCCATCAGCCGGGCGATGATCGAGCGTTGCGGCTCAAGGTCGAGCACCCAGGGCCGGTTGACCAGGGCATAGACAATCAGCACCGGGCAGGCCTGGGCACGCTCGGGCCCGCTACCGTAACGCAGAAGCCGAAAGCCCCGCCCGGAAAAAATCGTCTCGTGCTGACTGGTGCCAATCTCGGGAACGCCCAGTTGCGCCAGTTGCGCAAGGCTGCGAGCCAGTCGCGCAGCCAGCGCCTGGGTGGATCTGTCGGCGGCATGGCTCATCGTCGGGAACCGCCCGGCGTGGCTTTGGCGTCTCGTGGTTTTTTCTTCACTGTCTTTTTGCGGGCCCCTTGAGTGTTAGCTGGCGCTGTTTTCTGCGCGCCCGCTCGACCGGCCTGCTTTGTGGATTTCTTCTTTGTTGGTTTTTTCCTGGACGACGTTGCTCGCACACGGGCCTTCTTTGCTGGCCCGGGGGAACTTGTACTGTCGTCGCCGTGTGATTCGCGCAACGTTTTAAGATCAGAGCGCAGGCTGGCCTCGCGCGAGCGAGCTTCAGCAAGTGCTTGCCTTAGTTGTTGTGGGTCATCAGATGGCGGTTCGTTGCCGATCCCGCACTCGAGGTGCAGCGCCACCTGCGCATTGATCAGCTCGCTGACAAGCCCCGCATAGTGTTGGCTGCGGGCCTGTTCGGCAAATACCTGCTCGCCGTAATAGATCCAAAGGTCGTAACTGGCACGCAGGTTGTCCGCAGCTTCATTGGTTGTCAGTGCGTCGTGTAGCCGGCTCCAAGCTTCAATGCCGATCTTAAGCCAGGCCTGCTGTAGCGCGGCCAACGCTTCCTGGTAGCGTGTTGTTGCCACACCCCAGCGGTCAGCGCCCACAGTGACAGGGGAGACACTGCCAGGCCATGGGCTGGCCATGAACGCGAGACCCGGTGCTTGTGCTGTGGTGGCCGTGGGGTCAGCCGGTTCGCTAAAAGCCTGGAGCCAGTCGCCAAGATCAGCCAGCGGCTGTGTTCCGCCTGTGCGCTCAGCATGACTAAGCGTGGCGGCAAACTGCGACTGCAGTTGCGCCAGGGCTTGCGCCCAGTTGGCCGGGGGGATTTGGTTCATGCGCCGATTGTAGACCGTGGCGGGCCGGGTTCAGTGAGGCTGGGGTTAATTACAAGATCACTACTGGTGCGATGCACCAAGTATGTATTGTTGAAAATCTCCTGTAATAACATCACTTAAGAGAGAAATAAGGTAATTTAAACTATTGAAAAATAGGGTTTATATGACGCGACATAAAAAATGTTGCATTGCACCATATTATTTGTTATTGTGCGGTGCAACAATATAGTAAACCCGCTGAATTCAAGAGGATAAAATCATGAAAGCTAAGATCACCGAGTCGTATGAAAAAGCCAGCAAGGCAGCCGGTACGGCCAGCACTGACGCCGGCAAACTGGCCGTCGATAACCTGGAAAAATTGATCGAGCTGCAGATGGGTGTTGCCCACAATTATGCCAACGCCATTTTGACTAATGCTCGAGAAGCACTAGAGGTTAAAGATATCGACAGTGCTCGCGTGTACTTTGAAAAGCAGCCCGAGGTAGTTCGCGGCTTGGTACAGCGGATGACTAAGGATTCGAGCGAAGCCATGGAGCTTGGCCGCCAGTATGCCGATCAGGCGCAGACGCTTTTCCGTAAGTCCGCAGACACCTTAAGTGCCGTCGCTGACAAGCGCACCTGAGTTTCGCGCTCTCGGTATTTGAACCTGGAGCGTTGCAGGCACGACAGACCGGCGCAAGCCGGTCTTGTCTTTACCGGGGCGCTCGCGCGCTTGCGGCGCTTTCACTGTATTGGGTGACGCCGCTACAACGCACTGGCAAGTTAAGAATACGATAGTGTGACGCCCAGGTACGATCGCCAGGACCGCCCGAATATTTTCCAAAAGACAAAAGACAAAAGACAAAAGAATAAGATGAAAACTGAAACCGAAGTGGTAATTGTCAGTGCAGCGCGAACTGCGACCGGCGCCTTTAACGGCGGCTTGAGTACTTTGCCAGCGAGTGAACTGGGTCGTGTCGCCATGGTGGCCGCGTTGGACCGTGCCGGCGTTGCGCCGCAAGAGGTCTCCGAGGTAGTGATGGGCCAGGTGCTCACGGCAGGGACGGGCCAGAACCCGGCTCGCCAGGCTGCTATTGGAGCCGGCATTCCGGTGGAGAAGACTGCGCTGGTAATCAATCAGCTGTGCGGCTCGGGATTACGCGCCATCGCGTTGGGATACCAGGCGATCCGCAATGGCGACAGTGATATCGTCTTGGCCGGTGGTCAGGAGAGCATGAGCCAGGCCCCACACTGCGCACACTTGCGTAATGGACAGAAACTCGGATCCTTGGAAATGGTCGATAGCATGATCGTTGATGGGCTGTGGGATGCTTTCAATGGCTACCACATGGGCAATACCGCCGAGAACGTCGCAAGCCAGTTTGCCATTTCCCGCAAGACCCAGGATGCCTTTGCTGCTGCGTCGCAGCAAAAAGCCGAGGCTGCGCAAAAAGCCGGGCGTTTTGCGCAGGAGATTACTCCGGTCACGATAAAGGGCCGCAAGGGTGATACCGTTGTGGATACCGACGAACACCCACGTCATGGCACCACAGCAGAAGCGCTGGCGGGTCTGAGACCCGCCTTTGATAAGGCGGGCACCGTGACTGCAGGCAATGCCTCGGGAATCAACGACGGCGCTGCTGTCACCGTGCTGATGAGCGCAAGCTCGGCCAGCGCTCGAGGCATCACACCGTTGGCCCGAATCGTCTCCTGGTCGACTGCTGGTGTGGATCCCTCAATTATGGGAACCGGACCGATTCCCGCCAGTCGCCAGGCTCTGGAAAAGGCGGGTTGGGAGGCAGGCGATCTTGATTTGGTCGAGGCGAACGAGGCGTTCGCAGCGCAGGCTTGTGCCGTGAACCAGGAAATGGCGTGGGATACCGACATGGTCAACGTCAATGGCGGCGCGATTGCGCTTGGGCATCCGATCGGCGCTTCCGGTGCCCGGGTTCTGACGACCTTACTCTACGAGATGGGTCGACGTGACGTGCGGCGCGGTCTTGCCACGCTGTGCATCGGTGGCGGTATGGGAATCGCCATGTGCGTAGAGCGCCCCTGAGTCACCCCCCCCGAGTAAACAGTTTTTCACCATATTTTCAGTCGTTCAAGGAGTTAGATACATATGTCACACACAGCAATAGTTACCGGCGGGACAAGGGGTATTGGTGCCGCCATCTCGACAGCGTTGAGTGAAGTGGGTCACCGTGTTGCCGCCACCTATGCCAGCAACGACCAGGCGGCCCAGGCATTTAACAGCGAAACCGGAATCGCCGTATACAAGTTCGACGTTGCCGATTTCGACCAGTGCGCCACGGGTATAGAGCGCATCGAGGCGGATCTTGGCCCGGCCGATATACTGGTGAACAATGCCGGCATTACCCGAGACGGAACTTTGCACCGCATGGATTTCGAGCAGTGGAATGCAGTTCTGCAGACCAATCTATCTTCGTGCTACAACATGTGTCGCAACGTGATTGAAGGTATGCGTGAGCGTGGATTCGGGCGCATCGTCAACATCGGTTCGATCAATGGCCAGGCGGGACAGTATGGCCAGGTCAACTATGCAGCGGCCAAGTCGGGTATCCATGGGTTTACCAAGGCGCTGGCTCTGGAAGGCGCTGCTAAAGGCATCACAGTTAATGCCATTGCCCCCGGTTATGTGGATACCGATATGGTGCGCGCGGTACCGCACAAAGTGCTGGAAAAAATTATTGCCACTATCCCTGTCGGACGACTGGGTTACGCCAGTGACATCGCCCGTGCGGTGATGTTTCTGGTTGCCGATGACGCGACTTTCATGACCGGGTCCACGCTGTCGATCAATGGCGGTCAGCACATGTACTGATGCGCTGTTGCCACGGTGGGCCCCCGGCTGGTGGTATTATTGCGTTGCACAATAATACAGGGAACCGGCGATGAGCACGCGTACGATCAAGAAGTACCCCAACCGGCGACTCTACGACACTGAGCTCAGCCACTACATTACCGTGTCCGACCTGCGACAACTGATTGTCGAAGGCGAAGAATTCATAGTGATCGATGTTGCCAGTGGCGATAACATCACCCGCAGAGTGTTGCTGCAGATCATCAACGAGCAGGAGAGCTCCGGCCAGCCGCTGTTCACCACTGAGATTCTCACCAACCTCATCCGCTTCTACGGCGGTACCACTCAGAAGATGTTCACCGACTATCTTGAGCGTAGTCTGGGGTTGTTTGCCGACCAGCAGCAGGCTTATCAGGATCGCCTGGCAGATTTTCTGGGCCAGACGTCCGTGGGCACAATGTCCGAGATGGCTCGTCGCAACCTTGAAGTGTGGCAGGATGTGCAAGACAATTTTCTGCGTTCGGCAGGCCTGGTCAAAAGCACTGATCATCCCCGCACCAAGCGGTCCAGCAAGGCCGGCAAGAAGCCCACTAAGGACTGAACGTGTCCGTACCGCTGCCACCCGCTCGTACCGGCGGCCAGATTCTTATCCAGGCGTTATGTCAGCAACAGGTAAGGCATGTTTTCTGCGTGCCGGGCGAAAGTTATCTCAGCGCGCTGGATGCGTTGCACGATACGGCTGATATCACCACTGTCGTTTGCCGCCACGAGGGCGGTGCCGCGATGATGGCCGAAGCTCGTGGCAAACTCACGGGGCGTCCAGGTGTGTGTTTTGTGACTCGTGGTCCCGGCGCGACCAACGCGGCATCCGGTATTCACGTGGCAGCCCAGGATTCCACGGCACTGGTATTACTCATTGGCCAGGTGAGTCGTGATGCACTTGGACGCGAGGCCTTTCAGGAGATCGACTACGGGCTTTTCTACAACGCTCTGGCCAAGCACGTCGAGCAAGTGCACGATGTCGCTCGGTTGCCCGAAGTCATAAGCCGGGCTTTTCATACCGCCTGCAATGGCCGTCCCGGTCCGGTTGTTGTGGTGTTGCCTGAAGATGTTCTGACCGACAGTGCACAGGTAGTTGACCTGCCAGCGTACCACCGCCTTCATAGCGAACCTGCGTCGGCGGACATGGCGCGGTTTGCAACATTGCTGGCAAATGCCCGCCAGCCGGTGTTACTGGCCGGTGGGCGCAACTGGAGCCCAGCGTCGCGTACGGCATTGCATGAATTTGCCCAACGCTGGCAGTTACCGGTGACTGCACCATTTCGTTACCAGGATGTATTTGACAACACCGATGCACAGTACGTGGGTGACGTCGGTATTGGTATGAACCCGCAGCTGGAAAGTGCGCTCACCGAGGCTGATCTTGTGATTGCCCTGGGAATACGCCTGGGCGAGGTCACCACGGGTAATTACACACGCTTGCGTGTGCCGCTGCCTTATCAGCAGCTGGTGCACGTTTACCCTGGTGTCGAGGAGTTGGGGCGGGTTTATTACCCAACGCTGGCTTTTCCCGTGTCGGCGCCGGTGTTTGCGCTGGCATTGTCGGCGCTGCAGCCCCCAGCCCAATTGCCCTGGGCAGCCCATGCCCCGGAACTGCGCGATAGCTACCTACGCTGGACGACGCCGGCCGATACCCCCGATGCTGTCAATCTGGCGAAGGTGGTGGCGCATCTTAGCGAGACATTGGCCGATGACGCCATCGTCTGCGCCGGTGCCGGCAACAATACCGGTTGGTTGCACCGCTATTTTCGACACCGCGGCACTGGGCGGCAGTTGGCATCGACTTCAGGATCGATGGGTTATGGCATTCCGGCCGCGATTGCTGCCGCACTGGTATTTCCCAAGCGCCAGGTGATTTGTGTGGTTGGCGATGGCGACTTTCAGATGACTGGGCAGGAGATCGCCACCGCAGTGCAGTATGAGCTGTCGATTGTGATTATCGTGATCAACAACGCAATGCTGGGCACTATCCGTATGCACCAGGAGATGCGTTATCCCGGTCGGATCAGCCACACCGATCTGAGTAATCCGAATTTTTGTGCGTTGGCGGCGGCTCATGGCCTTGGCAGCGAGCGGGTCAGCACTACCGACGGATTTGCCCCGGCGCTGCAGCGCGCCCTGGCCGCCTCGAGTAGCACCTTGATTGAACTGATCACCGACGCCGAGGCAATCGCCCATACCACGACCCTGACCAAACTGCGCGCACGATCCAGTCTATAAGTGCGACCGCTTATCCCAGCAGGAGATTAACCATGCTATTGCAACTGGCCGCTTGGCCCGAGGTAGAGGCCTACTTGCGCTCGTCAACGGCGATCATCGTTCCGATCGGCTCGACTGAGCAGCACGGCCCCAATGGGTTGATTGGTACCGATGCGATTTGCCCCGAAGCTGTCGCTCGCGAGATGGCGCGACGTATCACGGTGCTCATTGGTCCCACACTGGCGGTGGGCATGGCCCAGCATCATCTGGCCTTTCCCGGTTCGATTGCGCTGCGTCCCTCCACACTGTTGGCGCTGGTGCGAGATGTCACAGAGTCACTGCTTTGCCAAGGTTTCACCCATGTGTATTTTCTCAATGGCCATGGCGGCAATATTGCCACTGTGACGGCGGCCTTTTCAGAGATCTGGTCCAGCGCAAGCTTTGCTGGCAGCGATACACCCGCGCCGCGCCTGAGACTTCGCAACTGGTATATCGGCCGACGGGTCGGCGCGTTGTCGCGCAAACTGTTCGGCGACGCCGAAGGCAGCCATGCCACGCCCTCTGAAGTGTCCCTCAGTTGGTATGCGCATCCCGAAGCCGTCAAGGATGTAACGCTAAGCCCCGAACGTGCTGCCAATGGCCAGATTCGGGATGCCGCCGATTACCGTCGCTGTTTTCCCGATGGGCGTATCGGTTCCAACCCTGGTCTTGCCAGCGTTGCTCACGGTGAGCGTATTCTTGAAGCGGCGGTAGCCGATACCCTCGAGGATTTTGAAGCCTTCACGGCCCCCGATAACTGATTACCCGCCCCAAGCCGATTTATGAACAACGCCTTTATCGAAACCCTGTCGAGCGCGATCGATGAGTTTGCGAAGGAGCGCGATTGGCAGCAGTTTCATTCTCCTAAGAACCTTTCCATGGCGCTGATTGTCGAGGCGGCAGAACTGGTGGAACACTTCCAGTGGCTAAGTGAGCGCCAAAGCGAGGAATTGGACCATGACCGGCGCGCGGCCGTAGCCGAGGAGTTGGCCGATATATTGATCTACACCTTGCGCCTGGCTTCGCAGATGGAGATTGATCTGGGCAGCGCTGCATGGGCCAAACTGGAAAAGAACCGACACAGATACCCGGTGGAAAAAGCCCGCGGGACAGCGCGCAAGTACACTGAGTTGTAAATACCCCCGCGCTCAGGCGCAGAAGGTTTTGGCGTATCTTTCACGCAGAATATTTTTTTGCACCTTACCCATCGCGTTGCGCGGCAGTTCATCAACCGAATAAATCTGTCGCGGTACTTTGAAGCCTGCCAGGCTGGCTTTAAGGGCTTCGATCACACTATCTGCGTCAAGAGCGCTGCCTGGCGTGACGCAGATAACCGCCACCAGGCCTTCACCGAGGTCTGCGTGTGGGACGCCGATCACTGCGGCCTCGTTGACTCCGTCCAGTGCGTTGATCGCTTCCTCGATCTCTTTGGGGTAGACATTCAATCCGCCACTGATCACCAGATC
>JAPKAJ010000299.1 GCA_028825345.1 Arenicellales bacterium
GCCAGTCATCTTGCCACTGCTCGATCTTGCCGGGCTTGTGAATTCGGGCACTGGGTATCCAGGCCCTGAAATTTGCCGGGGGCTCAATCTGTTTCCAGTCGCCGCGCACCGCGATAACCCAGACCTTCTGTCCCTGGTTGGCTTCACCGGTCACCGTTGAGCCTGTTCCGGTCGAAGGAGCTGAACGCAGGCGCACTCGCGAACCCGTCACCACTCCAACACCTGCTTTGGATGAAACGAATTTTCCATAAATCCAGACTTTTATTCCTCGGGGCGCGCTAATCTGGGCCCAGCCGTCGCCAGAGCGCAATACCCGTACCGGGGTGTTAGCCGCCAGGGTGCCCAACTGGGGGGCGGTCACGCTGCGCTGGGCAAAAACCGTTGCTCCTTTGTTGCCGATATAACGCATATCAGATGTATTTACAGTCTCAACCTTCGCTGTAGTGATAGGAGGTGTTGTTGCCGTGTTGCTGGTGTTTTTTGCATCAGGTTGGATAACCAGCCGGGGCCGGCCTGAATCTTTCTGCGAGATGGCCGTCGGCGCATCTTCGCCAGCGCGGGTTGTACGGGTCGGTGCCGCGACTCCGCCACGCACCTTCATCCGGTCCCGAGCCATGTCGTACACAATACGCTGACCTTCGATCGAATCCCGGCCTTGCCTTAGCTGGGCATCGGTAATGAAGGTGACGATATTGTGGACCTCGTCCAGTTCAATTGTCTGGCCGGTGCCGATAATGTCGTGATCCTTGCCTTCAGGCCTCTGGCGGAAAACAGCGGGGTTGCCCTTGGCCACCGCATGGTCCAGTTGTTCGCCGCGGTAAAAAAGTTCTATCTCGTCGGCGAGGATACGGATGGTGCCCTGGCGGACAGAGACATTGCCCCGGTAGATTCGCTTGCCACTGCCAAAATCCAATTCGACTTCATCGGCTTCAATCAACGCACTTTGGTCACGATCCGACTCCAGTGCCAGGGCGCTAAGTGGCGTTAGGGCGAAACAGGCCAGCAGAAGGATCACAGCACGGTGCATAACTAAATTTTACCAAACCTGTTCGGCGGAGTTGGTTTAGCCACCGCGTTCGAGGCGAACGGTCAGGCGCTCGGTATGGGTAACGCTGCCGGGATCCCCTTCGCTAGGGTTCTGGGTGACCTTGACGTTGCCGGTGAGCAGCACCTCGTTGCCATCGCCCGACAGCCAGCCGGACTCACTGGTGGTATGGCGCAAGGGCTGATCGCCCTGATACTGCACGAGGCGCGGAGCATCCAGCAGCGAGGTGTTGTCGTCCGGGAAATGCACTAAGCGCTGTGCCTTGAGTACGTAGATGACGCCAGCTTCGTCGCGGCCTGTCGCTGTGAATTCCTGGATGTAGTAATCGGGTTCATGTGTCGAGGACAGCGCGGGCTTGACCGCAGGGGGCTCCAACAGGCTGACCTGCAGCCAAATGCCAAGTGCTGCCATAGTGCCCAGCACCCCCAGCAAGACCATTCGCTCAAGGTAGCGGTGCACGGATTCAGAAGACCCCAGCGCGGATCAGATCTAGCGCATTCAGCGCGCCGGCCGGCCGGCCGTCAGCGTCCACCACGAAAACCCCATTGATCGAATGACGCTGCATCAGCTCTACCACCTCGGCCGCCAGGGTTGTTGCAGGTATGGTGTGAGGTTTTTGCACCATGACCGAGCCCACCTCGCAACGGTTGACATCTACACCCTGGTTCAGCGAACGCCGAAGATCTCCATCGGTATAGATGCCACAGAGCAGGCCGTCTTCATCGATGACGCCGATCATGCCCAGGCGTTTGGCTGACATCTCGGCCAGCGCATCAAGCAGTGATGTCGTGTGAGTCACCAGCGGCAGAGCGTCACCGGTATGCATGACGTCCCGAACATACACCAGCAGTCGCCGACCGAGCGCTCCACCAGGGTGCGAGCGAGCAAAATCGTCAGCACTAAAATTGCGTGCTTTGAGTACCGCAACTGCAAGAGCATCGCCCATGGCCAGCGTTGCAGTGGTGCTGGCCGTGGGTGCGAGGTTGTGTGGACACGCTTCGCGCTCGACGCTGACATCCAGGCAGACATCTGCAGCAGCGCCAAGCGAGGATGCGGTGCGCCCGGTCATCGCCAGCAGCGTAACACCCATGCGTTTTATGATAGGCAGGATGGTGAGTACTTCTGGGGTTTCACCAGAGTTGGAAATAGCGATGACGAGGTCCCCGGGCATGATCATCCCCAGGTCGCCGTGACTGGCTTCACCTGGGTGGACGAAAAATGCGGGTGTGCCGGTACTTGCCAGGGTAGAGGCGATCTTGCCACCGATATGGCTCGATTTGCCCATGCCGACGACCACCACCCGGCCGGCACATTCCAGCAGGGCATGGCAGGCACGGGTAAAATTGTCGTCAAGCCGCTGCCCCAATTCTGCCAGGGCCTGGTGTTCGCGCGCGATTACCGCGCGGCCATCGGCAACAAAAGGGGATTCGGTCATGCCGGGAAATTACTCAAAGGATTGCTGATCTTGCGAATACCACGAAGCATAGGGTTCAATCCGGGTTATTCTAAAGGAAAGGCTTGAGCGAGATGGTCTAACGTTCTTTGATGCAGACTTCATTGCAAATTGGCACTCGTGGGTGGATTTATCCCGCCTGGAATGAGGCATTTTATGATCCGGATCTGCCGGTGGAATGGCAACTGTCCTGGTATGCTAATCATCTGCGTGCGGTACTGGTTCCGGCTGATACTATGCATGAGGTGAACGTTGCAAGGGCGCAGGACTGGGTCGAGGACACGGATCCCGAGTTTCGTTTTATCGTTGAAATTGGTCCTACAGGCCCTGATGAAGGCGAGGATCAGGCGAGAGCTTCTTTCGCCAGATCACTGGCCCAATCATTCGCCGGGCAACTGGATGCGCTGCTTTTCACATCCCAGCCGGGCTCAGCTCCCGATTGGGCCGCACTTGACACGTTGCGCCAAGATTTTCCGGAAGTGGCGATCTGTGTCGACGGAGTAACTGCCGATGCAATTCCGGCCGGTTTTGGTAACTGCTGGCATGTTGGCGAAGGCGCATCTTTGGTACCCTCCCCTTACACGGTTGCTTTTTGTGCCCACGGCGCACTACCGGTCTTGCGGGAGGTCATCCAGACAGCGCAGGACACGCTGCCTGGTGGTGGCGCCCTGA
>JAPKAJ010000300.1 GCA_028825345.1 Arenicellales bacterium
GGAGACGACAGAAGCGCCTGCTGACCCAGAGAGCCTTGCGGAATCTGCGGAATCTGCGGAATCTTCTGAAGAGACAGAGTCCGAGAAAGAAAGCACCAAGGTTTAAATACCCGTACCAAGCAATACTATGTTCGATGTCGGCTTTCTCGAGATCGTCATCATCGCGGCAGTCGCGTTGGTGATACTGGGTCCGGAGCGTTTGCCCCGGGCGGCGCGCACGGCAGGTTTGTGGGTGGGTCGGGCCCGGCGCATGGTGGCTGAAGTCAAAACGGATATCGATCGCGAAATCCGTGACAGTGAACTGGCAGACATGCGCAAGTTGGGCGAGGAAGTCAGTAGCGTGAAAGACGATGTCAGCAAAGCAGCCCAGTCTATTACTGACGATGACGCCATGGGCGACGTGGTGGATTCAATCAAGGAATCCGCCAAGACGTTGCAGCAGGATGCCACAGAAAAGACCGACACCGGCTAAGCAGAAAGACCAGTGATCGATTCCCCTAACCGCCCCGATCAACAGGGCGCGACTTTCATGTCGCACCTGTTGGAGCTGCGTGACCGCCTGATGCGCGCCGGAGGAGCGGTATTGGTGCTGTTTATCATTGCTGCACCTTTTGCCAACACGCTGTATGAGTATCTCGCCCAGCCGCTGATGGCAGCTTTGCCGGAAGGCAACTCGATGATCTCCACCGAGCCGCACGGGCCTTTTTTCGTGCCTTTCAAGTTTGCTTTTGCCGTTGCCACTGCGGTGGCTATGCCTTATCTGCTCTACCAGTTGTGGGCATTTATCGCACCTGGTCTTTATGAACGCGAGAAGCGCCTTACGGTGCCTTTGCTGGTATCCAGCAGCTTGTTGTTCTACCTGGGAATTCTTTTTGCCTATTTTGCTGTCTTTCCCCTCGTCTTTGCGTTTTTTACCAGCACCGCGCCCGAGGGTGTGTTGGTAATGACTGATATCAGCGCTTACCTCAGTTTCGTGCTGAAGCTCTTTTTTGCTTTTGGCCTTGCTTTCGAGGTACCGGTGGTAACAGTGCTGATGGTACGTATGGGCATGACCACGCCCGAGAATCTTGCGACCAAACGGCCCTACATTATCGTCGGTGCCTTCGTCGTCGGCATGTTGCTGACACCCCCGGATATCCTCTCCCAGACCATGCTGGCCATTCCGGTATGGATTCTTTTCGAAGCCGGTCTTTATTTCTCTCGTTCGATCAAGCCGCGCTCAATTGATGATGAAGACGATGAGATGGACGACGCCGAACTGGACGAGGGCATTGCCCAGTTTGATGAGTTGAGCGACGACGAGGAACCACCGCGCAGTTAACTTTTCAGGCGTTTTAGTTGGCCGGCTGCCGGTGTTCACTTCAGACCGCAAAGCGGTGATCCCTCGATGTAATCAACTGAGTCAAACACCATTGACCAGATTGCTTTGACTCCGTGTTTCAGTTAAGCCATCGGGCTAAGTTATTTACCGCTTGGCGTAACTGCCAATCAGTCAGGCACTGTTAGAGTACATATGATCTTGGGCGATATGAACGCCTTGGCATCGTTTTTTGGACCCTGCATAAAAGAGGCCTTCCGTTTATGGTTTACCAGACAAAGATTGTGGATTGGCATGAATATGCTGAACCCCTTTCGGCTCTTCGTTATCAGGTATTTGTCATAGAGCAGGGCGTACCGGTGGAACTGGAGATCGATGGAGAGGACGATGCCGCCTGCCACGTGGCTGCGCTGATCGATAATAACCAGGTGATCGGTACTGGGCGAATACTGGTGTCTGGCAAGATCGGACGCATGGCAGTGCGCTCGGATATGCGTTGCCAGGGGGTAGGTCGGGCGGTGCTGGACGCGTTGGTCAATGCGGCCCGGACCCAGGGCTTAGCCGGTGTGAGCCTGGGCGCACAGTTATCGGCGGTGGCGTTTTATCAGCGCGCCGGTTTTGTCCCCCAGGGTGATGTGTTTATCGATGCGGGGATAGATCACCGTCAGATGGTTCTGGACTTTCAGCAATGAATCGATCTAATACCAGCCTATGAAAGCCAAAGCACCGCGTATCGGCAGTTTCAAATTGTCTGGGGGGACGTTGCTTGCCGGTAAGTATGAGGTTGTGTCACGACTGGGCTCCGGTTGGGAGGGTGAGGTATACCTGGTTCGCGAGTGCGGCACACGTATCGAGCGCACGGTGAAGATATTTTTTCCAAGGCGCAATCTGGGCAACCGGGCGTTGCGTTTTTATGCGCGTAAATTGCACAAGTTGCGCCACTGTCCGATCGTGATTCAATACCACACCCGGGATACTTTTGTCTTTAACGGTTTGCCGGTCTCTTTTCTGGTATCGGAATTTGTCGAAGGTGAGTTGTTGTCCGATTTTCTCAAGCGCCAGTCGGGACGTCGCCTTAACCCTTTTCAGGGCGTGCATCTGCTGCATGCGTTGGCAGTGGGGATAGAGCTTATCCACAACGTGGGCGAATATCATGGCGACCTACATACCGATAACGTGATTGTGTTACGCCACGGACTGGGCTTTGAGCTGAAACTGCTGGATATGTTCAGTTGGGGTTCACCTAACGCGGAAAATATACAGCACGATGTATTTGACCTGATTCGCATCTTTTACGATGCGCTGGGCGGTCAGCGCTGGTACCGCCGTCAGCCACAAGAAGTCAAAGACATCTGCAAGGGGCTCAAGCGCTCACTCATCGCCCGCGAGTTTCGAAGTGCAGGCCAGCTTTGCCAGTATCTGGAAATGATGGAGTGGCAGTAGTTTGCCGGCCAGTACGTGAATTCTTCTCCCTCCCCGTGCTCACCTGTGGTGTTGGCCGACGCCAACCTGGAATCCCCGCAGCCTGTCACATTGTCATGTGGTCAAGCCGTAGTCTTTACTCGCCCCCACGCAGGCCGCACGTATGGCAACGAGGACGCTCTTGGCATTTTTCAGCTTGAGCCTGATCGAGTGTGGCTGGCTGTTGCCGACGGGGTGGGAGGTTTGCCACGGGGACGTGAGGCGGCGACCCGGGTCATCGAGATGCTGGGTGAACCTCGATCACAAGACAACGATGCGGTAATCGAAACGCGTATCCAAAGGGCCAACCAGGCGTTACTCGAACAACTGCCCGGCGCTGCAACAACTATTTCCGTTGTCGAGATTTCTGGAAATTCATTGACC
>JAPKAJ010000301.1 GCA_028825345.1 Arenicellales bacterium
AACAAATCGAGAATACGCTCGATTTGTTCTACCAGCATATTCACAGCAGTACTATCGGTTAGATCTGCCGTTTGGGCAAAAACACCGGCTTCGATACCGCCTAACGCGTCGCAACGTTTGTTGATCCGATCGGTCGTCGATGTAATCGCCACCCGCGCGCCCGCGGCCTTTAACAACCGGGCCGTTGCAAACCCTATTCCTTCACTGCTGCCGGCTCCGGTTACCAACGCAACTCGACCCTTAACACCACCCATAAATCTCTCTCCCGTGATTTTTAGACCTATACTTCATCTGCGGTAATTTTAAGCCGTCAAATTCACGCAGTTAAGAACGCCTATCTGGCTCATGCTTCCCAAAGCGTTCAACCACTGACCAAGTGATAAACAAATATAGGCCAATAATGGTGCAATATCGTATTTTTGACGGGTTATAACGATACGATGTTGATTCGACAGCACAAATAAGCAATGGATTTTAATAGCGGAATGGGCGCCGTCCAGCGTCGCATGGCGCAGACTCAAGAAGGCGTGGGGCGGCGAAAGGCCACTTTTGAGGCGCTCTGCATTGCTGCCGGCCAGCATGTACTGGACCTAGGCTGTGGTGGCGGTCACCTGCTAAGAGATCTTGCCCTGTCTGTGGGGTCAAAAGGGCGCGCCGTGGGGCTCGACCCCAGCGAGCCACAAATTAACGCGGCAAAAGAGCTGTGCAAAGAGCTCGACAACGTGGAGTTTAGCCAGGACTCTGCGACTCGGCTGTCATTTGCAGATGACGCATTCCATAGCGTCGCATCAATTCAAGTGCTGGAATACATTCCTGACGTCGACGCCGCGCTGGCCGAAGTGCAAAGGGTTCTCAAACCAACTGGTCGTTTTGTTTCAGTTTCTGTTCTTTGGGATCACTGGCGCTTTCACGGGCCCGAGCCAAAGC
Source organism: Arenicellales bacterium (assembly GCA_028825345.1). Lineage (GTDB taxonomy): Bacteria > Pseudomonadota > Gammaproteobacteria > Arenicellales > UBA868 > UBA868. The sequence goes on from JAPKAJ010000301.1 coordinate 928, forward strand.
TCAATGAGCAGATGCACGAGGCATTCAAGGCGCACTGCTCACACCAGATGCTGCCATTGCAAATGCCAGCCAAACTTGCCCGACACGGCTTCGTTGGCGCACAGTGCACTCCTATTGGGTTTATGAATAACTCGCTTCATCACAACTCATTTGCGTGGCTTGCCTCGAGCCTTTTGTCTCATTTTGCCCAGAAACAAGGTATCCCCAAGGCAGATGTCGAGCGCTGGCGCGCGCAGTTGGATCAAGCCGCAGAAGACGGGCGATTTGGATTTGTCAGCATGCCGGTGTTGACCACCGCAATCGCTCGCTGACGCACAAGTGCCCTCACCATCTTTAACATCGATCATCTGCACTACACTGACCCTTATCTGCTGAGGCGCCTCACATGATCCCATACCCTCCACAAGCGCTGCCTGAACAGTTATGCAATATAGAGCGGTTAGTCGATGCGTTGACGATGCGAAATCTGGACGCTGTTGTCGTATCTTCTGCCTACAATGTGTACTACCTATCAGGATTCAAGGGGGTTGCCCATAAGGCGGATGAACCCCGCCCGTACGCCGTCATCCTCTCGCGCCATCAGCCGGATCACCCGATATTGGTAGTCGCTGATTACTATGTGGGCAGCCTGATTGCTCAGCCAACCTGGATCAAAGATATTCGCGCATTTCGCGCTGTGATGCTCCCCCTGGATCTGCCGGCCCGGGATGATGATCTGGAGCGTTTTTTGCCCAGCGGCATCAATAACTTGCCATGGGAAGGCAATCTCAGAGCCCACTATGGCAAGAACGTTGTCCAGTCGTGCCGCGAAGCCCTGACCGACCTTGGCCTCGGTGCTGGTCGTATTGCATTTGACGATCTTCGGTTTGGCCATCAATTGGGGATGGATGGCATTGAGGTGGCAGATGGTTACGACCCCATGATGTATGCCCGCTGCGTAAAAACAACCGCTGAGATTGAACTCCTGAAAAGAGCGACCAGTGTCAATGAGTTAGCCATCTGTCAGACTATAAAGACCTGGGCGCCGGGCATGAGGTGGCAGGAGTTCAACCATGAGTACCATAAAGCTGTCATAGACCTGGGTGGATTTTTTCGAGACCCTGGTGCGATGGTGTGGGGACATCCTTGTGCTGGTGATGCCGCTGTCACATTGCAATCGAGGCTGGACGATTTCGAGATGAAACCCGGCGTACATGTCTTGTTCGACTGCCACGGAACACTCGATCTTTACTGTTGGGATGGCGGTAAAACCTGGGTGATTGACGGGGAGGCAGTGGGTGACGCGAAGCAGTATGCAAACGCTACCTCGGCCGCCGCAACGGCCGTGATGGAGGCGATGCGTCCAGGAATAAAGATCAGCGAGTTACAAAGACTTGGTCGTGCGGTGTATCGAAAAAGCGGAGTCGCAGGCGCTGACGACGTTTTGATTTTTTTTCATGGGCTGGGCCTTAGCCACATGGAGCTTGAGCAGTCTACGTCCGACGGCGTGCCCAACCATGACTGGCAACTTGAGGCGAATATGGTGGTACCGCTACATATTCTAGTCCCAGGAGATGAGCATCACCGCATCTGGATAGAGGAAGTGATTCGGGTAACGCCTGATGGCGGCGAACCATTTTTCAGTTGGGGTCTTGATCCGATGATTACGCTCTGAGAAACAAATACCGCCGGCCAAGCACCCGGCCCGCGATCGAGATCAATTAATCCCAAAGTTTGAGGCTTAGCCGTCGGGCGTTATCTTCTGACTGGAAGCCTTGCCCACACCGTGAGGTGACCTATCCCAGCAAGACTGGTCTAACAAACGCCTAATACAAAGGTAAGTACTTAGATTGTGCATAAGCAAGTCAATTCTTTCGCCGCAAGGCCGGCGCTTTATTTAAGCGCCCAAGTCGCGACCAGCTAAGGTGGTCATTAAACAAAACGCTAATGAAGCCAATAATGATTGACCGGATCACGCCGCTTAGGCAACTAGGACCAAGCTTAACGCCAATGATAATTGGGTTATTAACCCCTGACTAAAACCGTCTAAACCTTGCTTAGCCAGTCTGTGCGGGCGCTAAATTAGCTTAAGCGGTTTACGTCTGACCAAACATAGAGGCGGACTAAGCGCTTTTGCTATAATTCAAATCGTTTTTCGCAACCGAAAACACTGCGGGCCTGTAGCTCAGTTGGTTAGAGCACTGGACTCATAATCCATTGGTCGAAGGTTCGAGTCCTTCCGGGCCCACCA
>JAPKAJ010000302.1 GCA_028825345.1 Arenicellales bacterium
ACGTCGGCACCGGGTGTATCGGCGGATTCAGCCGAAAACACGGGTTCTCAATCGGTACTGCCACCCGCTGTCCAGGTACGTATTCTGGCTGCGGCCCCGGTTTCACGAAAACTTCACTTGATGGGAGTGACGCAGCCGAAGCGCTTCGTACAGTTGCGGGCGCAGACAGCCGGTGCTGTTGTCGTGGTTCACTCTGATAAAGGCGAGATGCTGAAGGCCGGTGATCTGGTGATACGGATTGATATCCGTGACCGCAAAGCCCGCCAGCGCCAGGCCAAGGCGCTAGTAGCCCAACGCCTCGCCGAGTACCGGGCAGCGTCTGAGCTTTCCAAAAAGAAACTCAGCTCCAAGACCATGGTGGCCAAGGCTCAGGCGCTGCTGGAAGCGGCCAAAGCCTCGTTGCAAAGTATCGAGCTCGATATGCGCCATACCCGGGTAACGGCACCTTTCGCAGGGATCATTGAGCGACGTTTCGTCGAGATAGGCGACTATCTCGATGTGGGAGATCCAGTTGCGGATTTGTTAGATTTGTCGGAGGTGGTTATCAGTGGCCAGGCGTCAGAGCGGGATATCGGACAACTGCGCACCGGTATGCCGGCTCAATTGACTTTGTCCGGCGGTCAACGTCTAACCGGTACGGTGACCTTTATTGCTCATGCGAGCGATAGCGCAACCCGGACCTTTCGAGTCGAAGTCACCGCGTCCAATAAGGATGTTGCCGTAGCCAGTGGGATGACGGCCAAGATCAGTTTGAATCTGGGCACGACTCCAGGGCATCTCCTCACCCCGGCGGTGCTTACCCTGGATGACGAAGGTCGGGTTGGTGTCAAGATTATTGATAGCAGCAGCCGGGTACGTTTCCTGCCGGTAGATCTGATCTTGGACACTCCTGATGGCATGTGGCTGGGTGGATTGCCGGATACGATCGAACTGATCACGGTGGGGCATGAATTTGTCTCGGCGGGTCAGCAGGTGACGGTCAGCCGTAACCTGCAATAGATCACGGCTGAGTTTTATGTCTTTCGTTGGCACAGCGTTCAATTATTCGCGGACAGTGCTTTCCGTTCTGGTGTTCATTTTAATAGCGGGTTCATTTGCCTATCGGGATATTCCAAAGGAATCCGAGCCGGATATCGATATTCCGATCATTTATGTCACGGTGAACCATGACGGCATATCTCCGGAAGACGCAGAGCGCCTGCTGATTCGACCTCTGGAGCAGGAGTTGAAGACGATAGAAGGGGTTAAGGAGATGCGTTCGTCCGGTTACGAGGGCGGCGCCAACGTGTTATTGGAGTTTGACGCGGGGTTCGATGCGGATACCGCGCTGCAAGATGTCCGGGAGGCGGTCGATCTGGCGAAAACCCAACTCCCGACAGCGTCTGATGATCCCGAAGTGCACGAGGTTAACTTCAGTCTGTTTCCGGTTGTCGTCGTCATTCTTTCGGGAGATGTGCCGGATCGCGCGCTCTATGATCTCGCCCGGGATCTCAAGGATGCCGTCGAGGGAATTGGAGAGGTGCTTGAGGCCAAACTCGCCGGTAATCGAGATGAGGTTGTGGAAGTCATCGTCGATCCTTTGCGCTTGGAGAGTTATGGGCTTGATCCCGCCCTCGCAGCGGCTACCGTAAGTGGCTCGAATCTGTTGGTGGCCGCCGGAGTACAGGACACCGGGCAGGGCCGCTTTTCGATCAAGGTACCCGGCCTGTTCGAAAGTGTGCTCGATATCATCGGTTTGCCGGTTTTAACTGATGGCGACTCAGTGGTTACTGTCGGTGATATTGCCCAGGTACGGCGCACTTTCCGGGATCCATCAAGTTATGCCCGGGTCAACGGTAAACCTGCTGTGGCATTGGAAGTATCGAAACGTTCCGGAGAAAATGTCATCGCCACGATTGAAAAAATCCGGGCGGTGGTCACAAGTGAACAGCTCAAGTGGCCAACAACACTACGCGAATCGGTAAAGGTCAGTTACTCGCAGGACCGCTCCGGCCAGATTCGCACGATGCTGAGTGACTTGCAGAATAGTGTCCTTAGTGCTGTCATTCTGGTGATGGTGGTTGTTATTGCTGCGCTTGGCATACGTAGTGGCGCCTTAGTCGGAATGGCGATTCCTGGTTCGTTTCTAACGGCCTTGCTGTTGCTTTACCTGCTGGGGGTGTCACTGAATATCGTAGTGTTGTTCAGCCTTATTCTTGCAGTGGGGATGCTCGTTGATGGCGCTATCGTCGTAACCGAGTTTGCGGACCGCAGGTTGAGTGAAGGGGTTCCGCGCCGGCAGGCTTATCTGCAGGCTTCTCAGCGCATGGCCGCCCCAATCATTGCCTCGACTGCGACCACACTTGCGGCCTTTTTGCCGTTGGTATTCTGGCCTGGGATCGTTGGTGAGTTTATGAAGTTTTTACCAATGACAGTGCTTATGACCCTGAGCGCCTCATTACTGATGGCGCTTATTTTCGTACCCACTGTAGGGGCCTTAATTGGTAAACCCGCTGACATCAGCAGTCAAGCCCTGCGCACGCTGAATGCAGTGGAAAGCGGAGATCTTTTCAGTATTAGCGGATTTACCGGCCGATATCTTACGCTCTTGGCCCATGCTGTGAAACGACCTGGCCAGGTGATGGCTTTGGCGATAGGATTACTTATTGGCGTACTCCTCCTTTATGGGCGCATCGGCCCCGGGGTAGAATTTTTCCCCGATGTTGAACCTGATAATGCTCAGATTCAGGTCCGTGCGCGTGGCAACCTGTCGGTAGATGAGCAGGATGAGATCATGCGGGCGGTGGAGCAGCGGGTTTTGGATATTCGCGGCGTACGTACTTTTTATACGCGAGTGGGTGGCGATGCCAACAGCGAAGAAGCCGAGGATATCGTCGGCTCGATATCGCTGGAGTTTGCTGACTGGCGCCACCGGCCACGGGTCAACCAGATTTTTGAGACATTGCGTGGGCGCTTGGTTGATTTTTCCGGGGTGATTATTGACCTGCGCAAGGAAGAAGGTGGGCCCCCCGTCGGCAAGCCGCTCCAACTACAACTTTCTTCTTATTATCCGGAACTGCTGGTACCAGCCGCTGCAATAGTTCGGGCTCAGTTCGACGGTATGACTGGACTGAATAGTATCGAGGACTCCCGGCCCTTACCTGGTATTGATTGGG
>JAPKAJ010000303.1 GCA_028825345.1 Arenicellales bacterium
AGTACATCGCGGCCTATGGCGGCATCACCTGTTTTAACTTTAACCCGGATGATACGGTCAAGGCTGAGCCTTTGCGTTTGGACAGTGACACTCTGCATGATCTGGAAGACAACCTGCTTTTATTCTTTACCGGGTTTTCACGCAGCGCGGGGAGCATTTTAGAAGATCAGAAAACCCGAACTCAAGAAAACGATCAGGAGATGCTGAATAATCTTCATTATGTGAAGGAACTGGGCCTTAGGAGTCGGGAAGCGCTCGAAGGCAGTGATCTGGTGCTGTTTGGCGAAATCATGCATGAGCACTGGGAACACAAGAAAAAACGCTCCGGCAGTATGAGCAACCCACAGATTGACCAGTGGTATGCGCTGGCAATGGACCATGGTGCGGTTGGGGGTAAGCTCGTGGGTGCGGGTGGTGGAGGGTTCCTGATGTTCTATGCCCGCGATCGAGAAACGCTGAAAAGAGCAATGATCGAAGCAGGATTAGAGGAAGTCAGATTTCGCTTCGACTTTGAAGGGACCACCACCACTATCACCTGAATCCAATGCTCCCCGTAGCGATTTTAGCCGGCGGCCTTGCCACCCGGCTGCGTCCAATCACAAAGACGATTCCCAAAGCACTGGTACCCGTTGCCGGTCGACCATTTGTTCTATGGCAGCTTGAATATCTGCGTGATCAGGGTGTTTCACGCGTCGTGTTGTGTACGGGGTATCGTTCGACCCAGATCGAGCAGATTGTCGGTGATGGATCTCAGTTTGGGGTTGCCGTTGAGTATTCAGATGATGGCACGACCTTGCTCGGTACGGGGGGTGCACTCGGTAAGGCGTTACCGCTCCTTGGGCCTGAGTTTTTTGTGCTCTATGGGGATTCATTCCTGCCCGTGAGTTTTTCCACCGTTGAACAGGCTTATTACGACAGTGATCTACCAGGATTGATGACGGTTTATAGAAATGAAGGCGAGTGGGATACCAGTAACGTGGTCTTTAACAATGGACAGGTTCTTGAATACAATAAGACCAAGCCGCGGCACGACATGGCCTATATAGACTATGGTCTGGGTGTGCTATCTAAGAGTGTTGTTGAGCATTACTGCCAAGAAAAAGTCTTTGATCTTGCAACTGTCTATGAAGCCCTTGCAAATGCTCGGCAACTGGCCGGATTCGAAGTTGTTGAGCGGTTTTATGAAATTGGTTCTCCCGATGGTCTGGCTCAGACGGAGGAATATTTAAGATCGAAAGTGAGTTTATAAGGAGTTTCGACAATGACGTACAGTGAACAGCACTTGAAGGAAGCTAGCGAGATTCTCACTAAGCTGGATACCGATGCGATTGAGGGTATGGCCGCGCTTTTGGTCCGTGTCAGAGCCGATGGTGGGCGTTTATTTTTTCTCGGTGTGGGTGGCAGTGCGGGTAACTGTTCCCATGCGGTTAATGACTTCCGAAAAATCGTCGGTATCGAGGCCTATGCACCGACAGACAATGTGTCTGAATTAACTGCTCGGACCAATGACGAGGGGTGGGACACCGTTTTTATTGAATGGCTTAAGATCAGTCGTCTGAATGATAAGGATGCGGTCTTCGTATTTTCTGTGGGGGGAGGGAACCTTGAGAAAAATGTCAGTCCGAATCTGGTTCGAGCGCTTCAGCATGCCAAGTCGGTGGGAGCGGCCATTACCGGTGTTGTGGGCAGAGACGGCGGATTCACGGCGACCGTGGCCGATGTCTGTCTGATTGTGCCGACTGTAAATGCCGAGACCATCACACCTCACTCCGAAGCATTTCAGGCTGTAATCTGGCATCTTTTGGTGTCACACCCGGATTTGAAGGCCAGCCAGACCAAATGGGAATCAACCCGTTAAACCGAGCCGTGTTCCTGGATCGGGACGGTGTCATTAATCAGGCACAGGTTCGAGATGGACACCCCTTCTCGCCTGCCTGTATGACCGAGTTCTTCTGGGTTGAACCTATAAAAGAAGTCACTCTGGAGCTAAAAAGTCTGGGATATCTTCTGTTTTGTGTGACAAACCAGCCCGATGTTGGGCGCGGATTACAAAGTCGTGAGATTGTAGAATCTTTTCATGCGGCCATACTGGCCGAGTTGCCCATCGAAAAGGTATTTGCGTGCTATCACGATGACCGTGATAAGTGTAGCTGCCGGAAACCGCGCCCTGGGCTGATTGTTGACGCGCAAAAGGAATACGGCCTGGATCTGTCTGCGTCCTGGCTGATTGGGGATCGCTGGAAGGATATTGATGCTGGTGCTGCGGCGGGCTGTAACACCGTGTTTCTGGAATATGGGTATGATGAGAAGCTGAAGACTGAACCTGACTATACGATCTCGCAGCTGGCACAGCTGGTGCCTTTAATACGCGGGGAGACGATAGGTGATACAGGAGGATCATAGAATGAACGCTTTGGATGACTTGAAGGTAAAGATTTACGCCGATGGTGCAGATCGTGACGGTATGCTGGAGATGTATGCCAAACCCTACATTCAAGGGTTCACCACCAATCCAACCCTGATGAAAAAAGCGGGCATCACCGATTACAAGGCCTTTGCCCACGAGATACTTCAAGCCATACCAGACCGCCCCATATCGTTTGAGGTGTTTGCAGATGAATTCACAGACATGGAACGACAGGCTTTGGAAATCAAGACCTGGGGTGAGAACGTCTATGTCAAGATCCCTGTGAGTAATACGCGTCGGGAAATGGCTTACGATCTGATCGAGCGCCTTTCTGGTGCCGGTGTGCACCTGAACGTGACGGCTATTTTGACACTTGAGCAGGTTCAGAATGTCGCTGATGCGCTTAAAGATGGTCCAGACAGTATTGTTTCGGTGTTTGCGGGGCGTATTGCAGATACTGGTGTTGATCCTGTGCCTGTCATGCAGAAAGCGCTAACACTTCTTGAAGTAGCCCCAAAAGCGGAACTGTTATGGGCGAGTCCTCGCGAGGTACTGAATATTTACCAGGCTGACAATATTGGCTGCCATATCATCACGGCTACCAACGATCTCCTTCGCAAACTGGCACTGGGCGGTAAGGACCTCGCCGAGTATTCACTGGAAACGGTACAGATGTTTTACGATGACGCACAAAGTGCGGGTTATACGCTTTGATTTGCCCATGAACGGGTGCTGTCA
>JAPKAJ010000304.1 GCA_028825345.1 Arenicellales bacterium
CTTGCGGGCGGTGGCATCGAGTTCTGCGTGCCATCCGTGCGCTGGGTATCCCAGGGTCAGTTTGGCTTCGACCAAACTACCCTCAACGGTTACCTCGCTGACACTCTTTCCCTCCCCTAAACTGGTGCCGGTATGAGGATCACTAATGGTCTCCAGCAAATCGAATATGCTTTGTCTTGATATTTCAGTCATGTTGATCAGTCCAACGGTTTGAAGAAAGCGCCGCTTCCGCTCACGGCCTTAAAAAGGCGATGATGCTACCACAGGCCGGTCTCCACAATGACCCCCTTGGGATATACTTCGATAGTGCCCACCTCTAGGGGCTCTTGTAACCCCCGAACCCACTACCGATTCCGAAACATTGCCTTAATCCGATTACGGGATTTTCCGAAAGATGACGCCCCAACCTCGAACTATTCTCGTAACCAGCGCCTTGCCCTACGCTAACGGCCCTATTCATTTGGGGCATCTGGTGGAGTATATCCAAACTGATATCTGGGCTCGTTTTCAACGCTTGTGCGGGCATCAGGCCTACTACGTCTGCGCCGAGGACACTCACGGCACTCCAATCATGCTAAAAGCCCGAAGCGAGGGCATAGATCCAGAGGCGCTGATTGAAAGAATTGGCGAGGAGCATCGGCAGGATTTCGCAGATTTCAGTATCGCGTTTGACAACTACTACACCACCCACTCGAACGAGAACCGTTACTTCGCTGAACATATCTTTGGCCAGCTACAAAGCAACGGCCACATCGTCCAGCGCACAATCACCCAGGCTTACGACCCGGTGGAGGAAATGTTTCTTCCCGACCGGTTCATCAGAGGCACCTGTCCGCGCTGCAGTGCGAAGGACCAGAACGGCGATAACTGTGAGGTGTGCGGGGCCACTTATACCCCAACCGACCTAAAAGATTCAGTTTCTGTCATTTCCGGTGCTACACCGGTGACCAAGGATTCCGAGCATTACTTCGTTAAGCTTGCTAACTTTGACTCAATGCTTCGCAGCTGGACAGGCTCCGGTCGGTTACAAACCGAAGTCAAAAACAAGCTGAGTGAATGGTTTGAGACCGGCCTGCAGGATTGGGATATCTCCCGCGATGCACCCTATTTTGGTTTTGAGATTCCCGGGGCGAGCGGAAAATACTTTTATGTATGGCTCGACGCGCCGATAGGCTATATGGCCAGTTTTCGCAATCTGTGCGATCGCTCGGATCTTGACTTCGATGCCTTCTGGAGTCCGGATGCAACAACCGAGTTGTACCATTTTGTTGGCAAAGATATTCTTTACTTCCACACCTTGTTCTGGCCCGCGATGCTTCACGGCAGCGGCTTTCGCACCCCGACGGCCGTATTTACTCATGGTTTCTTAACCATAAACGGTCAGAAGATGTCTAAGTCACGAGGCACCTTCATCACCGCCCGAGCCTATCTCGACCACTTGGACCCTGATTATCTGCGTTACTACTTTGCCGCCAAGTTGAATAACCGAGTTGAGGATATCGATTTTAACGTCGATGACTTCGTCACCCGGGTCAATTCGGATCTTGTAGGAAAAGTCGTCAATATCGCCAGCCGTTGCGCGGGGTTTATCGAAAAACGTTTCCAGGGAACCTTGTCTACCCAGTTAGCTGATCCGGCGCTGTTCAAGCACTTTGTTGATGCCAATCAATCTATCACCGAGGCATACGAAGGCCGCGAATTCAGTCGTGCGATGCGTGAAATCATGACACTCGCTGATCGGGCCAACCAGTACATCAACGACTGCCAACCCTGGGTTATCGCCCGGGAAACCGGCCAGGATGACCAACTCCAGGGAATCTGCACCCAAGGACTGAATCTGTTCCGGATTCTGATGATCTGGCTCGCGCCAGTTGTGCCTGGACTTGCCAGGCGCACACAAGAGTTTCTGTGCTGCAATATTGCAGACGCAGGGAACCTTAACGACTTAGCCGAACCACTGGCCGGCCATAAGATTGGACCATTCCACCACCTCCTCAATCGGATCGAAATGAAGGACGCACAAGAAATGATGGAAAAACCTCTCAGCCTTGAGCAACGAAGTTCCTCTGACTCACCCGGACCACATCTCGCCGCTGAACCGATCACCGAGGAAATCACAATTGATGATTTCTCCAAGGTCGACCTGCGAGTGGCCCGGGTCCAGGATGCCCAACGGGTAGAAGGAGCCGACCGTCTTTTGCAACTCACTCTCGATCTAGGCGGTGAAGTCCGGCAGGTGTTCGCAGGCATTAAGGCCGCCTATGAACCGGAAACACTGGTGGGCCGCCATGTTGTTGTGGTCGCTAATCTGGCACCGCGGAAAATGCGTTTTGGAGTATCGTCCGGCATGATTCTTGCCGGTTCAGGTAGCGATGACGCCGACGGAATCTTTCTTCTCGCCCCTGATGATGGCGCGGAACCGGGTATGCGCGTGCGTTGAGCCCTTGGTCAATATCTCGCACGTGAGCGCCTCTCCTCTTCCCAGTCAAAGAGCGCTTTTTGACATCCCCGATCACATTGCGTACTTCAACTGCGCTTATATGTCGCCGTTGTTGCTCACCTCGGTCGCTGCCGGGATCAAGGGTCTTCAAGCGAAAGCTGCGCCATGGTCGATTACGCCGCCAGATTTTTTTTCGACTGTCGAGAAGTTGCGGGGAGTGGCCGCCTCATTATTTAATGCCACAGAAAACGACTTGGCGATCATCCCGTCGGCCAGTTATGGACTTGCTGTTGCGGCAAAGAATCTGCTCGTTAAACCGGGCCAACACATTGTCGTGCTGGCGGAGCAGTATCCGTCTAACTTTTACGTCTGGAAGGAGCTCGCCGCTCAAAACGGCGCGCACCTGCATACGGTGCCCCGTCCGGCAAACAATGACTGGACTGGGGCCGTTGTCAATGCGATTAATGCCCAAACGGCCATTGCTGCGCTACCCCATTGTCATTGGACCGACGGCACTCTGGTTGATCTTGCGGTCGTGCGCCGGGCGCTCGACCAAGTTGGCGGTGCGCTCGTAGTGGACCTCACCCAAAGTCTGGGGGCATTGACTTTTGACGCTCAGGTGATCCGCCCGGACTTTGCTGTCGCCGCTGGTTATAAATGGTTGCTCGGCCCATACTCGACCGGCCTTTTGTACATTGCGCCG
>JAPKAJ010000305.1 GCA_028825345.1 Arenicellales bacterium
CTGGTAACCAGGATTATAGGAAATGACCAACTGGAAATCGGGATGCGCAGCTAATTGCTCGCCCTTTTTATCCAACGGCAAGATCCGACGATGATCAGTGAGGGGATGAATCACGACGGTCGTGTCCTGACGGGCTTCAACTATCTCATCAAGATAGCAGATAGCACCGATACGTGCCGCCAGGGTAAGCGGACCATCCTGCCAGCGTGTGCCCTCCTTATCGAGCAGGAAACGGCCAATCAGGTCAGAAGCTGTCATGTCCTCGTTACAGGCCACCGTGATCAGTGGCCGGGACAGGCGAAATGCCATGTACTCGACGAAACGTGATTTACCACAGCCAGTCGGCCCTTTAAGCATGACTGGCATGCGCACACCGTAGGCCGCCTCGTAGAGCTCTATCTCACGCCCTACACACTGGTAGTAAGGTTCCTCGGTAATTCGGTAAGGGCCACTATCGAGCATATTTTAGTTTGCCTAGATTGATCGCCAGCAAGTCCGGACCAGGTGATACCAGTTTAGACTGTAATCGGGCCCCGGAAAATTACCATGGCGGTACCTTGCGATTGCGCATAGTTGTCGTAACCAACCATCCGAACGTGATGCCCTGGATTCGCTGTATGGCAAGCCTTCGATTCATCCAGGATGGTATCGACATCGGTCTCACCGAACATCGGCAGTTTCCACATGTACCAGTAATGATCGAACGCGTTTTCCGGTTCAGTATGCTCAATCGCCGGATTCCAGCCGCGGGCCACGATGTACTCAACCTGCTTGCGAATCGCTTCATCATCCAACGCAGGAAGATACGAGAATGTTTCGAATTTTCGACTTTCTGGGTCAGAAAGGCGTGAGGCGTAATCTTGCATTTCACTCATGATGTATTCCTGGGGTTTGAAGGGTTCAATCGATTATCGATGTACGACGTCGAGCTTGTCGACGGTGTCGAATTCAAATTTAATCTCTTTCCAGGTCTCCATGGCCGCTGCCAACTCTGGACTGGACTTGGCTGCCTGGCGCAGCACCTCACCTCCACGTTTCTCGAGATCCTCATTACCGTTGATATTGCGGTCCTGAACACAGGCTTCCAACGCCACACGGTTGGCGGCCGCGCCCGCCGCATTGCCCCACGGGTGACCCAGGGTGCCCCCGCCGAATTGGAGTATCGCGTCATCTCCGAAAATGCTTACCAAGGCAGGCATGTGCCAAACATGGATACCACCAGATGCCACTGCGAAGACGCCGGGCATGGAACCCCAGTCCTGATCAAAGAAAATGCCACGACTACGGTCTTCCTTGATATACCTTTCGCGCAACAGATCGATCCAGCCTAAGGTTGCTTCACGATCGCCTTCTAACTTACCCACTACAGTTCCAGTATGCAGATGATCCCCCCCCGAGAGCCGCAAAATCTTTGCCAGAACTCGAAAATGGATGCCGTGTTTTGGGTGACGATCTAACACCGCATGCATCGCACGATGGATATGCAGCAACACACCATTATCACGACACCAATTTGCTAGCCCGGTGTTGGCACAGAATCCACCCGTTATGTAGTCATGCATAATGATCGGCGAACCCAACTCCTTGGCATACTCGGCTCGTTTGTACATCTCCTCGGGCGTCGGCGCCGTTACGTTCAGGTAGTGGCCTTTGCGCTCCCCGGTCTCACGCTCGGACTTATGGATGGCCTCCATAACAAAGTCGAATCTCTGGCGCCAGCGCATGAATGGCTGCGAGTTGACGTTCTCGTCATCCTTAGTGAAATCCAGTCCGCCGCGCAAACATTCGTAGACGGCTCGACCGTAATTTTTTGCCGACAAACCCAACTTGGGTTTTATCGTACAGCCGAGCAATGGACGGCCATATTTATTCATGATGTCGCGCTCCACCTGGATCCCATGCGGCGGTCCACCGCAGGTCTTAACATATGCGATTGGAAAACGGATATCTTCTAGACGCAAGTGACGGAGTGCCTTAAAACCAAATACGTTGCCCACCAATGAGGTAAATACATTCACCACAGACCCTTCCTCGAAGAGATCAATTGGGTAAGCAATAAAGGCATAGAATGACTCATCATCGCCTGGTACGTCCTCAATCGCATAGGCCCGCCCCTTGTAATAATCAAGGTCAGTCAATAGATCCGTCCAGACCGTAGTCCATGTACCTGTCGATGACTCAGCTGCCACCGCAGCAGCCGCTTCCTCGCGTGGCACACCTGGCTGAGCCGTAATTTTGAAACAAGCTAAAAGATCGGTGTCCGCGGGGGTGTAGTCGGGCATCCAATAGGTTTCCCGATACTCCTTGACTCCGGCCTGATAATTTTTGGTTGACATCAGTAGTGTCCTCGCAACGGTTCGGATGAGTTGCTTTTCTCGATTAAAATCAGATCAACCACCAGAATACTCCCACTAATACATAAGTACCACTAATTTATAGTGATCCAGTAAATCAGTTAAACCTGATGCTTAAGTTGAGAGAATTGTGTGGTAACCGCCAAACTTGCGGATATTCAGTACACCGCTGTCCAAAATTAGATACTGGCCCTTAATGCCGAGCAAACGTCCCGCAACCCGGGGCGTTTTATCAAGGTTAAGAGCGGTCACTTTTTCCGGGTACTGGTTGACTGGATACTGAATCTGGATTGGAGAGGCTTCTTCCATTAATCGCACCTGGCCTGCGTTAATAGTTTCGGTCACCCGACCTATGGCGGCATCCGCCTGCGCGAGCAATCGTTCTCGCTCAGCCACCAGATCAAGTGGGTCAGGAACCCCCTTAAGCATGCGCTGCCAAGCCGTACGGTCAGATACGACAGTTCGTATCGCGACCTCCAGTAATCCGGCAATACGCCGCTCACTGACCTCAAAAATAGGTAGCGCCTGGGAAGCCCCTTGATCAATCCAGCGAGTGGGAATCTGGGTAGCCCGAGTGACGCCGACTTTCAACCCGGATGAATTAGCAAGGTACACGATATGGGACTGCAGGCAATGGGCCTGACCCCACTCTGGCTCCCGGCAAGTTCCTTCATGGAAGTGGCACAACTCTGGCTTTATGATGCATTGGTCACAAGACGCGAGTCGCTTCAAACAGGGATAACAATGCCCCTGATTAAAACTTTTATTGGTCTTGCGCCCACA
>JAPKAJ010000050.1 GCA_028825345.1 Arenicellales bacterium
TGCATCCGAGCTTTCTCTTACCCAGGCCCAACCCTTTATCGAGGCGCGCACAAAACGAGCCATGCTGTCGACAAACGCTGGGTCAGAAGATGATGCGTTATCGCTCAACCGAAAAACTCCTTGCACGCTGCTTATTTTCAAAGACTTTCAGCCTTAAAGACTTTCAGCCTTTGTCAAAACGGCTTGAAGCATGACATTGGCGCCGGCTGTAGACCATTCAGGTTCGATATCTTCTACTTCGTTATGACTAATACCGTCAACGCAGGGGATAAAAATCATCGATGTCGGTGCCGCGTGTGCAATAAAACAGGCGTCATGCCCGGCCCCAGTGACAATCTCGCGCGAGCTGTAGCCACAAGTTTCGGCGCCGGACTGAACTGCTGCGACACAAGCACTATCAAAGGGGACCGGGGCGTAATAAAAAATCTCCTCAAGCGAGTGTGCCACGCCGGCTTGGTCGGAAATTCTGGTGATGCCATCACGGATGGCACTGCCCATCTCCAGCAAGACCGCATCATCCGGATGCCGAATGTCTATAGTCAAAAAGACCCGTCCTGGGATAACGTTACGCGAATTGGGGTGCACGTTGAGCATGCCCACCGTGGCACAAGCGAGCGGCGCATGGGTCAAGCCTACTTCATTCACCAGGCAGGTGACCCGTGCAGCACACAGCAACGCATCATGGCGTCGATCCATTGGCGTTGGCCCCGCATGCGATTCCGTGCCGGTCAATTCAAGCTCATACCAGCGTTGGCCTTGAGCGTCGGTAACCACGCCAATGTCGGTGCCTTCTTCAACCAGTATGGGGCCCTGTTCGATGTGAGCTTCAAAATAGGCGTGCAGTGGACGCCCCATGGGCTCATCTCCTGCGTAACCGATACGTTCGAGTTCCTGCCCCATGGTTCGACCCTCGGCATCCGCCCGCGCCAGGCCGTAATCGAGGTCATAGATTCCCGCGAACACGCCGGACGCCACCATTGCGGGCGCAAAACGGCTGCCCTCCTCATTGGTCCAGCAGACCGCTTCCACCGGGTGGCGTGTCTGAATGTTCTGATCATTAAGAGTGCGTATAACCTCGAGCCCGGTCAAAACGCCGTAAACCCCATCAAAACGACCTCCGGTAGGCTGGGTATCAAGATGACTGCCGATCGCAACCGACGGTAACTGTGGGTCGACGCCGTCGCGACGGGCAAAAATATTTCCCATCTGATCAACGGATATTGTGCAACCGGCCTCGCGACACCAACTCACGAAAAGATCGCGAGCCTGTCGATCAAGGTCGGTCAGAGCAAGTCGGCAACAACCTCCCTTCTCGGTTGCCCCAATTTTTGCCATCTCCATCAGCGAGTCCCACAAGCGCTCACCGTTAATCGCCAAAGCATCGTCGCGTGTCATTGGTCTCTTCCTTGTTAGTCTTCACCAACACTCATGGTTAATAGTTGTCGTTTACTCAACTAATTCAGATCGGTCAAAATCCCGTAAGTTTCGGGCCGGCGGTCACGATAGAACTGCCAGGTATCTCTGACCTTCCGAACCATGTCCATATCGACCTCGTGGATCAAAAGCTCATCTTGATCGGCGCTGGCCTGCGCTTCGATCTGACCACGCGGGTTGACGAAATAGCTCGAGCCGTAAAACTCCCCGATATTCCAGGGAGCTTCGGTTCCCACTCTGTTAATTGCCGCAATAAAAACGCCGTTGGCAGCTGCTGAAGCTGGCTGCTCAAGCTCCCACAAGTACTGCGACAGCCCGGCCACTGTTGCGGATGGGTTGTAGATGATTTCAGCCCCGTTTAATGCCAAGGCGCGCCAGCCCTCAGGAAAATGGCGGTCGTAACAGATATAAACGCCGATTTTGCCGTAGGCCGTATTAAAAACCGGCCAGCCCGAGGCCCCAGGCTTGAAGAAAAATTTCTCCCAGAAGCCCGCAACATGAGGTAGATGGCTCTTGCGATATTTACCCATGTAACTGCCATCGGCATCGATTACCGCAGCCGTGTTGTAGTACACCCCAGTCATGGCTTCTTCATAAATCGGCACAATGATGACCATGTTGTACTTCTTGGCGTACTCGCACATCAAACGGGTGGTGTGGCCATCTGGAATCGCCTCTGCCGCAGCATACCAACGGGCATCCTGGCTTGGGCAAAAATAGGGCTGGGTAAACACTTCCTGAAAACAAAGCACCTGGACACCGGCTGCGCCCGCCTGCTCAATGAACGGGATGTGCGCTTCTAACATGGCATCACGAATCTCCTCGGGGGAGGATTCTGTACTCGCCTTCAGACTCATCTGGATGAGTCCGGATTTCAGTTTACTCATGTGCGCCCCCTTGTGATGTGATTGACATGTTGTTTTTTGGGATTGATACGCCGCTTGGCAAAGAAGTGGAAGTCGACCAAATTCAGCCTTGCCGATGCTTGTAACAGTTCTTTACCATTTGGTCAATTTATCGCAAAGGCTGCTTCTGACTTGACAGACCCAATCCACGAACCAGTGCCGCGACAACGCCTGGCGCACCCTTTTCATAGACCTCAGCGTCGTAATTCGCCGGCGAGATCACGGCTTCGATCTGGGCTTGAAAATCCGCATAGGTCTGGGTCTCTGCCCAGATCATAAAGAAAGCATGCGCAGGGTCTATCGGAGCCATACGACCCTCTTGCTGCCAAGCGTGAAAGATAGCCCCTTTTTGCGCCACCCAGTCCCGCAAGCGTCCTTTAAGATGCTCCCCAATCACTGGCGCCCCCCCGATAACCTCGATCGCAAAAAGGCGCGAGGCTTCAGGATAATTTCTGGACAGATCTAGTTTGCGGCGAATGTACTGGCTTATTGCATCACACGGATCATCATCTGCAGAGATATCTCCCAGCGCTTCCAGCCACAGTGACAGCACTTGTTCGATAACAACCCGATACAGGTTCTTCTTGGTCTTGAAGTAATAAAGGATATTGCCTTTGGGCAAACCGGCACGCTGGGCAATCTCTTCTACACGCGCGCCGTCGTAGCCCTTTTGGGAAAACACACCAGTCGCGGCGCGGATGATCTTCTCTCGCTGGCGAAAACCAACGCTTCGGGGTTCGGCACCTGAGACCTCAGGTGGTCGAGTGATTTTGGGTATCTGGCTGATTTGGGCCATAAGGCGAACGATTGTGGCTCAATTTCGACCGAATGGTCAACTTTTGGGTCGACACAGGACCTAAGCTCTTTTGAACAATTACCGGGTGACCTTGTGCCCCTCCGAGCGCAATCTAACTGCCGAGTGAACCATCAGCACAGCAATTACAATGCTGCCCCCGGCAATGCTCTGCCACCCAGGGTTCTCCCCGATCACCCACCAAACCCACAACGGACCCAACACCGCCTCCAGCAAGCTGATCATCGCTACTTCAGGCGCCGGCAAATAGCGCGGGCCCAAAGTCATTAAAACCAACCCTAACGGCAGTAGCACCAGTCCCGCAAAGACAAGCGAGAACCATTGGATGTAATCCATAACTGGATATTGTGCAAATATCGTTGCAACCAGAGCTGTGAGAAGTAAGCCGATTCCTGCCGCGGGAATCATATTGATTTCACGACGGCCTCGAATAATGGTGAAAATCAACGCCAACAGGACCGCGTTCAGTAGTGCCAGTGAATCACCAAACCACTGTATGCTGCCAAGACTACCGCTTGCCACAATAATCAGCCCCAAGGCCGCTCCTAAAATGGCCCAACGTGTGGCGCTTGAGATCTCTTCGCCAAAAATGACTTTAGACAGTACCGCAGCAATGAGCGGCATACAGGCAAATATCACCAAGACATTAGCGACACTGGTGTAAGAGAAAGCTGCGTAAAATGTGATCGAGCACGCTGCTTGCAAAAAACAGACCAGCGCACCCCAGCGACCCAAATTGCGAACAGCACCGAAGAACTCACCTCTAGCGTAAAGCGCAAAGCCCACCACAATCACGATGCCGCCCAACAGGCCACGACCAAAAGCCAACGTAAACGGATCAACCCCCGTCAGGCGAATCAACAGCGCGTCCGGGGTGAATACCAGGGCTCCACCAAGGGTTAACCAGAAACCCTTTCGATGTTCTCCACTCATGATCTACCCTTATTGTCCAAGCCCTGATTCGCGTCTTTTAAGAAACGCCCTGGAATGTACTTTTCAATCCACTCAATGTTCTTGATCGTAGATAAACGCCTCAATTACCTCGGGTGGCACTGCGCCGGCCTGGGTCGCTTTCAACGCTCCACCTGGCGCGTAAATGAGGAATGTCGGCGTCCCTTTAAAAGACTGGCCCGTTTGATCCGAAAAAAAACGCGCCACGTCGTCAGGCTCTCCAAGTAGATTAGAAAAGCCCACCTCCCGCTCCTCAACAAAAGCCCATGCCTCAAGCGCCGCGTCGGCACCATCGAGCGAGATACCCAGAACTTTCAACCGTCCGTCCCGATGCCGCTCGTGCAAATCTGCCTGTCCTTGCATCTCCTTGGCACAAACGGGACAACTGTAAGACCAGATCATGACCACCAGCCACCGATCAGCAGAAAGCACGTCGGCAAAACTGACAGGTTGCCCGTCAAAATCAGAAAAGCCCTCTGTCGTGGCTGCCGAAGAAGGCGCCATTGCCACCGCAAGCATAAACACAGCGCCGATCAGCCACTTAACATAGTATGTTTTCAAATCTCTCTCCGCAGGCGAGTCGCGTTATTTCCGTAACTGACCAAAAGCACTCCGCCAACCACAAGACCCATCCCAAGAGCCGATTTATAGCTAAAGGTTTCGCCAAATAGCGGCCAGGCGATCAGAGCCGTGACCGGTGGCACCAGGAAAAATAAGCTCGCCACCCGGGTTGCTGCCTGATGACGCACCAGCATCCAAAGAAGGGTCATGGCTCCCAGTGACAAAACGACGACCAACCAGGCGAGGGCAAATACAAACTCACCGCTCCATTGCACGTTTTGAGTATCAAACACGAAGGACGCGATGCCCATCATCAACGCCGCTGCCAAAAATTGTAAAAAAGAGCCGCTCAAAAGATTCATCTCGCTGCAAAACCGCTTCTGGTACAAGGTGCCCACACTCATTCCGGTCACTGCGACGACACATAGGATGACTCCAATCACCGAGCTATCAAACAATCCAAGATAACGCGAGGAAACCAGTGCGACGCCTACGGTCCCAAGGAGAAACCCGACCCATTGGCGCGCTCGGACCGGCTCTAAAAGCATTGGACCTGCCAGCACTGCTGTCAGCATCGGCTGCAGGCCGACAATCAGCGCACTGTCTCCAGCCGATACCCCAAAACTGATCCCAAGGTAAATTCCACCCAGGTACACGCCATGAACCAGTATCCCTACTGTCATGATATGCATGGCATTTTTCCAGGTACCGGGACCCTCGGCGCCGGTGAGCCAGGTGATTGCCCCCAGAATTAAGCAAACCAGGGCGAATCGCAACGCTAAGAACGTCGCCGGCTCTGCGTACGGTAAACCGAGTTTTGCGCCGATGAAGCCAGTACTCCACAAAACCACAAACACCGCAGGAGCGGCGGCGAATAGAAACGATGAGCCGGTTGGTCTTTGCGTTATCATTAGCTGATCAGCGTTAAACGAAGAGGCGTAGTCTATGAGATTAGGGCTAGACCCACCTACTCCAATTTCGACTTGAAATCCAGAGGTTCAACCCTATTTAAATGTTGGTTTGAATTGCAGAATCTAATCTATTGAAATGAGCGACAACCCTTTTGTCACGGTGGTAACCCAGCAGAGTTTCCCAACTGAGGTGACTCAACGTTCGGCGGCCGTGCCTGTGCTGGTAGATTTTTGGGCCGACTGGTGCACGCCGTGCAAGATGCTTGCACCCGTTCTCGAAAAGCTTGCTCTCGAATACGAAGGCAAATTTTTGATGGCCAAAATTGACACCGAACTTGAACGCGATCTGGCCGCTCAATTTGCAGTGCGCAGCCTGCCTACGGTGAAAGTATTTCGCCACGGTGCGGTCGTTGACGAATTCATGGGCGCGCTACCGGAAAGCGCGGTACGAGAAGTGATTGAGCGCCATATTGAACGGCCTGCCGATCTCGATATAGCCAAAGCAGCGGACCTGGCCAACAGTGGTAATGCCGAGGCCGCAGTAACACTGCTTAAAGAGTCTTTGACTAATGATCCGAGGCATGGTCCGCTACGGGTCGCCCTCGCCCAGCAGCAATTAAATGCTAAAGACGCCCAGGGAGCGTTTGAAACCCTAAAAGAACTGCCGCTTCTGGCAAAACAGGAAGAAGAAACCAAGATATTGCAAGCTCGGATCGAACTGGCCCTTAGTGCCGATGAAGTAGGCGATACCGACGAATTAGCCCAGAGGATCGCCCAGAATCCCAATGACCTGCCTGCACGTATCCGTTTGGCCGCCGGCCTCTTTCATCAGCCAGGACAGGTAGAGCCTGCAATGGCCCAATTGCTCGAAGTCATCAAGCGTGGCCGGGGCACTAGCGAAGCCGACCAGGCTCGCCAGACCCTGCTACAAATATTCGCCAGCCTGGGTAACCAGGACGAACGGGTCGGCCGTTACCGTCGACTGTTGGCGCAAGCATTGAATTGACCGCAATGTCCGTGCCGCAAGGATCAACCGCGTGGATGGTGCGTGCCGTGTAGCGACTGCAATCTTGCCCGGGCGACATGGGTATAGATCTGAGTTGTCGAAAGATCTGTGTGTCCTAGCAGCATCTGCACGCTGCGTAAATCGGCGCCATGGTTCAGTAGATGGGTTGCGAAAGCATGCCGCAACGAATGCGGTGAGAATTCTGCACCAATGCCCGCTTGTTGGGCATAACGCTTGATCAGCTGCCAAAATGCCTGGCGAGTCATTGGTCCTCCCCGACGTGTCACAAAAACGGCATCGGTCAATTGCGCCTTAAGGAGGTCTGAACGGGCCTGCCCGAGGTATTCACGTAGACTCTCAGACGCCTCTTCCCCTAATGGCACGATCCGCTCTCGTCCGCCCTTTCCTACCACCCTGACCAGTCCGGTAGTCAGATCAAGCTCGTTGAGTGTTAGGCCTACCAACTCGGATACGCGCAGACCGCTGGCATACATGGTTTCCAGCATGGCGCGATCTCGGCTCCCCAGGGCGGTATCCCTGGGAGGCGTTGACAATAGTTTTTCAACGCCTTGTTCGCTTATATTTTTTGGAAGCGGTCGGCCGATAACAGGAGAGCGGACATCGGCTGTTGGGTCTGCCTGAGTACGGCCTTGTATCAAAAGATAGCGGTAGAAACGGCGCAAAGTCGATAAGTGCCTCGCGGAGGATCTCGGGCTCAGCCCCGCGCGCACATTAGCGGCGAGGTAGGCCAACAAATCCGCACGGGTTACCTGCTCAAGGGTCAGCCCTTTTTTTGCCAGCCAGATTTGAAAAGCAAGAAGGTCTGTCCGGTAGGCCGCCAATGTATTGGCGCTGAGCCCCGATTCGAGCCAGATTCCATCAAGAAACTGATCCAGTAGTTGCGTATCGGGGGAGTCCACACTCAGTTACCTTCTTGAGCGCGTATGCGACCCAACTGCAATTGGGCGAGTCGGTATCGCAACTTGGCCTGCAGTTTCGGGTCGGTTGTGTCACCCAGAAGTCGATGATAGATAACGCCGGCATCATCATACAAAGCGCCAGATTCCAATTCCTGGCCGGCCCGATACAGTGCACTTCGGCTCCAAGGGTCAGTGGTCGCACCAGCCCAAAAGGCCGATTCAACAAAATAGGCCGCGCTACGTACATGGTCATCCAACTCGGCCCATGACTGCGCAACCCAATACAGCAGCTCGCGTTTCTGGCCATGAGTCTGAACCAGGGGTGCCACCACTTCAAAGAGCTCCAATGCGAGGCGATGTTTCCCCAGAAATTGCAGGTCAAACATCACTTGCATCACCTGATCAAGGCTCGCGGGCGCCATTGCCTGAAGTTGGGTGAGCCAAACTTTCAACTCGGCGGCTCCAGCGCTTGCGTTACCCCCCAGGATTTGAAGCCGTGCCGAGCGCAAAACCCAGGCCCCGTGATTTACCCCCTGCGGCGGCCCCGTAATCATCGATTGCAGATCTGCCGCACGCGCAAAATCGGACTCGGCCAACGCCTGATCCACCAGCAGTAGCAAGGTCTCATCTTCTAAGTCCGAATAACGCCCAAGTAACCCGTTCTCGCCATAAAACGAACCAAGCAATCCCGCGTATCCCTCATCCAGCAACTGATGCACCAACCATGAATGGGCCAGTTGTTGCTCGCGCCGTGGCAGAGCCCGTGTTAATAGATAAACGCAAAGCGACCTTGCCTCGAGGGCGTCAAGATCACCGCCAGTAACAAGCGCTTTCCACGCGGTGATTGCCTGGTCGTCCAGCAAGGAAAGGTCCTTAAGAACGGTTTGGCCAAGCGCCCGGTAGGACTTGATGAGCGAGTCACTATCTTGCTTTGCTAAAAGCGGATCTGCTTCGGCCTTGTGCAATAAAAGATACTCAATCGCACCAACACGCGATCGCGCATAACCCACTTCGGATGCTACTTCTGCCAACATCGCGTGCCGAGTAGATTCGAGCCGGACAAGTTCTACCGGAATGAGCACAGCGCCAAGCCGTGTCAGGGCGAGATCGATGGATAAAGCGCCGCTGCGCCATTCGGCATAGGCCCGCCACAGCTGCGCCTCATAGGATTCGGCCCCAATCAACTGGAAAACAGCGTCCTTCGGGCGATGCCCCGCTAAGGCAATGCGTGCCCTCAGCAATTGCCAGGCGGTTTCATCAGGGGCATATTCCACCTGGTAGCGCTGCGCCGCGATCTCGGCATCAGCTACGAGTCCTTGGACAATATAAGCCTTGATGATATTGCGCTGTATTTCCTGAACTGCATCGGGGTCGAATTGACCTTCAGCCAGAAGGGTCCGGGAAACGGCTTGAGCACGACTCCCTTTCGCCGTCATCAATAAAGCACTACTGAGTCTGAGCCCTACTTCTAGAAACTCAGGATCGGGCTGCTCCTTAAACCGCTGAGTCAGTTCGGTGGTCAGTAGGTCCCAGCGACCCTGCTCTTCGAGAAGCTTCCAGCGCTCACGCGCCCGTGTCAGCATTGCCTCCTGATCCGTCGCCGGCAAAGAGCCCAGCACGCTCAACGCCAACTGCCCCAAGCCGTGGTCCTTAAAACCGTGAATAGATGCGCTATCCAGTGCGAGCGAAAAAGGAGTTAAGGCGAGACCGGGTTCCTGTACCCAAGAGCCAGGCTCTATTAAGGGAGGTGCAGAACGATCCGCTTCAATCTCGGTTTGAAATTGAACATTAAGATCAAGGCCGCCAATGGGTGCAGGCCGAGCGGTGAAAAGCGGTGCCGGGCCCTCTTGGCCAAAGGCGACAGCGCCGGTAATAAGGGAAATACCCGCCACCAAGGCCGATACCATGGCAACAATTACAGCAACGTCAAACCGATAGCCGCGCGATGCTGCGCCTGTCATGTGGTGGGTTGCGGGTCTCATCCCACCTGGCAACTGGAAGATTATTGGGTGCCAAACACCGCCAATTACCAGGGTCCGCTTACCGCGGTCAGGAAATTTTCTCGCGAATCCGTGCTGATTTCCCGGTGCGGCCACGCAGGTAGTACAGTTTTGCCCGTCGGACTGCGCCGCGCCGGCGGACCTCAATGCTGGCCACTAACGGGCTGTGTGTCTGGAAAACCCGTTCGACTCCTTCACCGTAAGAAATTTTACGTACGGTGAATGATGAATTCAGGCCGCGATTCTTGCGGGCAATAACCACACCCTCGAATGCCTGAAGACGCTCCCGGGCGCCCTCCTTCACTTTGACTTGGACACGGACAGTGTCACCTGGGCGAAACTCCGGCAGGTCTGTTTTAACCTGCTCGCTTTCCAACTGTTCAATGATGTTCGTCATCTGGAACTCTCCTATTTTTCGTATTGCTGCCTGAACGACTCCAGTAATGAGCGCTCTTCATCGTTCAACTCTCTTTGCGCCAGCAGATCTGGCCGTCTCAGCCATGTCTGACCCAAGGCCTGTTTTAATCGCCAACGCCGAATTTCTTCATGGTTTCCCGTCAGTAACGGGGCCGGTACCTCTACATCTTCAAACATTTCAGGCCGCGTGTACTGCGGCCAATCCAATAACCCAGCGCTGAATGATTCCGTCTTAACCGAATCATCGTTACCCAGCACACCAGGCAGGTATCTTACCAGTGCTTCAATCAGCACCATCGCTGGCAGCTCTCCGCCCGCCAGCACATAATCACCAATGGACAACTCCTCATCCACCTCGCGCTCCAGCAAACGCTGGTCAACCCCCTCATAACGCCCCGCCAACAGCACCAGAGCAGGCTCTGTCGCGAGGATCTGCACCCGTTCCTGGGTCAACCGGGGCCCCTTTGGGCTGAGGTAGATCACCTTACCCCCACCAGCAGAGCGAGCCGAGCGGATAGCTCCCGCCAGTGGCGGCGCCATCATCACCATGCCGGGCCCGCCGCCATAGGGCCGGTCATCCACCCGGCGGTACTTATCCTGGCAGAAATCCCGCGGATCCCACAACTCGAGTCGCAACTTCTCGTTCTGAAGTGCGATCCGGGTCATCCCAAAGTCGCGTACCGCATCAAACATCTGCGGAAAAATGCTAACTACATCTATGCGCATACTTAAGCGCATACTTAAATTGCGCCCCCAACGTCACAACAGCCCAGAACGATCAGAAATGTTTATCCCAGTCCACCTCGATCTGCCCCGTTTCTAAGTCGACTTGCCGAATCACGTCCGGACCGTAAGGAATTAACCGCTCACGATCTCCTGCCAGCACCAGCACATCATTGGCGCCGGTCTCTATCAGGTGATCCACCCGACCCAGCGACTCGCCAGCCAAATTAATGACTTCTAATCCTTCCAGCTGATACCAAAAATATTCCCCAGCCTGGGGCGATTCAAGCCACTTCTGATCTACCGCAACATCCATTCCGATCAGTGTTAGCGCCTGATCGCGGTCGTCGCAGCCGTCAAGGTGCGCCACCACGCCCTTACCTTGCCGCCGCCCATCTAGCACGGCTACTTCTTGCCACTTTTCACCTTGCCGCAAGAGCCAGCGCCGATGGACGAGTATCGCGCCGCGCTCACGCGAGTAATCAAAAACACGCACCCATCCCTTGATTCCAAAAACACCACTCACTTGGCCCATAATCAGCGGTTGGGCTGCCAGTGCTGACATCGATTTTGAAGTTCGCCGCTCCCGGCAAACGCAATAGGTCAGGCGGCTTTCGTGTCGGCCTGTTTCAAAAAGGTAGCAACCCGTTCCGAGGGTTGGGCGCCATGGCCTATCCAATATTGCGCACGTTCGCGATCGAGCCGTAATGTTTCTTCGCCGGCCGCTGCCATTGGGTTAAAGAAACCGATGCGCTCGATGAATCGTCCACGCGGTTGCCGCTTGCGGTCTGACACCACAATCGAATAAAACGGGCGCTTTTTAGAGCCGCCACGGGCGAGCCGAATGGTCACCATTTAATAATTCCTCTTAAAAAATCCGTTAAACCAGTCAATTTTAACATAGTTTGTATCCTTTGAAACCCAAAACCCGTAGCCATCTTTAACGGGCAAAGGGGTTACCTGTGCCCGGCATAGCACCTTTCATCTGCCCCATCATCCGTGCCAGCCCCCCTTTTCCTTTAGCCTTTTTCATCATCTTTTGCATCTGTGCAAACTGTTTGAGCAAGCGGTTAACCTCCTGTACCTGAGTGCCCGACCCAGTGGCAATGCGTCGTTTACGCGACCCTTTTATCACCGCGGGAAAGGTACGCTCCCCGGGTGTCATTGAATTAATGATTGCAATCAATCGGCCAGTCTCGCCACCGCCAGCCTGGGCCCGGACCGCTGCCGGCAGATCGGATACGCCAGGCAATTTTTCCATCAAACCTCCCAGGCCGCCCATCTGTTCAACCTGAATCAGTTGTTCTCGAAAATCCTCAAAATCAAAGCCTTTGCCCTTTGTCAGCTTGCGAGCCATTTTCTGAGCCTGGCCCTCATCAACACTACGCTGCACGTCCTCAACCAGGCCGACAACGTCTCCCATTCCCAGAATCCGGGAGGCAACCCGATCCGGATGGAAGGCTTCCAGTGCATCGATTGCCTCACCTACACCGAGGAACTTGATCGGCTTTGATGTGACCTCACGAATCGACAACGCTGCGCCGCCGCGGGCATCGCCGTCGGCTTTGGTCAAAATAACGCCCGTCAGGGCGAGTGCCTCGTTGAAGGCGCGCGCACTATTGACGGCGTCCTGGCCAATCATGCTGTCAACCACAAACAAGGTCTCAACCGGATCGACGGCCGCGTGAATCTGGGCAATCTCGGCCATCATTTCGTCATCCACATGCAAACGCCCTGCCGTATCCACTATCAGAACGTCATCAGCACCCACCCGGGCCTGAGCCAGGGCATCGGTCGCGATCGCGACCGGATCCTGCCCTTTTGCATGAAAACGGGCGCCGACCTGATCTGCCAGTTGACGAAGCTGCTCCATAGCCGCGGGCCGATAAACATCGACGCTGGTCAGCAACACCTGCTTTTTTTCCCGCTCTTGTAAAAACCGCGCCAGCTTTGCCGC
>JAPKAJ010000306.1 GCA_028825345.1 Arenicellales bacterium
GCCTTCTGAACCAACTCCAGACCCAGCTACCCGGTATTCCTCCCGTGGTGGGCTGAAAATATCCAGCAACTTGGCCCCACCTGGCCCTGCCCGAAATGCATGGACGATGTCACCTGGCGTGCGCCAGAAATCACCAGCGCTAACAATATATTCCTTGCCATCCTGTATACGCACGCCGCTACCTTCGAGAATCACGCCCCACTGTTCCTGCGGGTGAGAATGTTCGTCGCTGGAACTGCCCGGCTCGAGTCGAACCACAGATAACATTGCTTGATCGCCAGGAAATATTCTGGTCGAAACACCTTCGGCCAGATTTCGGGCGATGCCCTGTGAAAGATCGTCAAAATTAAAAAAGTTTTCAGTCATTATTCTGCCTCTTTTTCCAAACCTGCTGGCTTTCTGGGCCAATATGATGCGATCGTTTACTTCACTACCCTATCGCCCCAATCACCATCTCGGTCATCTCAGATGTTCGCCACGTATCAATCATGTCCGTAGCGTTGATCCGCCTCTTGGCAAGAACCTGTTCAACAGCTTGTTCGATCAGTCGGGCGGCATCCAGACAGTGGTTGACCCCATGGCGGCGCCCCAACCAATCCAACATCATGGCGCCAGAAAGAATCGCGGCTGTCGGATTGGCCGTACCCAAACCGACGATGTCCGGAGCGCTGCCATGTGCCGGTTGAAAAACAGCGCGCTGATCTCCTATATCTGCCGATGGCGCGAAACCCATGCCACCCACCAGGCCTGCGGCAAGATCAGAGAGAATGTCGCCGAACATATTCTCGGTCACCACCACGTCAAATTCCCACGGCCGACGAACGAAATCCAATGCGCACGCATCGACATAGACGTGCTCGATATCGATATCACTATGTTTTTGAGCCGCCTCGTCGAAGACCTTGCGAAAGAACGCCATCGAAGTGAAGATGTTCGCCTTATCAACCAGGGTTACCTTGGGGGATTCGCTACTCGCTTTTCGCCGACGCGCATAGTCAAAAGTGAACTCGAATAACTGCTCCGATGTCTCCCGGGTGATCACCATCGTGTCGCGCGCTTCCCGGTCATCCAGGACCTCTCCTTTGCCGCACGAGGCAAACAACCCCTCCGTGCTCTCGCGCACTAGCACGAAATCAATGTTATCTGCCCGCGAATCGTTAAGCACTCGCATGCCGCCCCGTTTGGCTGAGACCGGGCGGACCCCGGCATAAAGATTAAAGCGGAAACGCAGATCTAATTGTGGTGTGATTTCAGTACCATCATCATAGCGCACATCGGGCAACCCCATTGCGCCAAGAAAAATGGCATCCGCCGCTTCGGCTACCTGCCACGACTCATCAGGCATGGCCACTCCTGTTTCACGATACAGGGCGGCGCCCGCTGCACAACTTTCGTAAACCAGCTTAATATTTCCGGTATACCTGGTGGCGGCATCTAAGACGGCCAGAGTTGCTGTCGTGACCTCGGTCCCAATGCCGTCACCTGGCAAAACACAGATGCGAAAAGTTGCACCCATAATTATTACCCGTCTCCCTGAAATAATAAACCGGCTGCTGGGGGCGGTTGGTTGTCTGGCACTAGGGACTGCGATCTTGCGCCGTCGCACATGTTCCAACACGGCCAGTGTTCAAAAAGGCCGATCTGCCAGGTTGTTAACACAAAGCGACTGCTAATTGTTAAGCATCGTCACTTCTGTCGACTCAAGAATATGTCCGGATGAAGCGATCGAATCTCCCGCCTCGGCAAAAAACTTATCCATAGCCTCTTTTGACGATACCTGTGCAAGAACAAAGCAGGTCTGCGGATCGTCGTCGGTTCTGCCGTGAAACAATTCGACAATACCGGCCTGTCTGGCCATGGGTTGAGAGCTATAGAAAGCCTGTTCCCAATCGAAGAAATCTTTGTTGATCTTAAATTTTATTAAAGCATACGACGCCATTAGACGAATCTCCTTTGGAAAATTAACCGCACGAAGGCGTAAGCAACTCCTCTTTGTGCCTAGCATTCACTATGCAATTGCAGCCCGTTACTGTCAAACCGTTTTTGTTTTGAGTGTCAGGTAACATTATTGATCGGGAGATTGGCCGTACAAAACCACCTCGTCGGGCTGTTCCGTACAGTACCAGTGCACCCAGATGGAAGCGTGCTGAAAAAGCACAACTGCCAGCGCCGCCTGTGAACCCAGCAGCAAAGCTATACCCCACAGACCGATAAACACAAAACTGTACATCGCATTGGCGCTGTATTTGAATGCACCCTCGCACACCATTGGCATGGCACGATAACGCTCAAAAAAGTGGTCGCCACCAAGTGCGCGGGCAAAGCCAAAATATTTCTTCACCGAGTGCATCGTCCATAGCGCAGGCACAAGAAACAGTGCGCCGATCACAGTTAGCGTTAATCCGTGAGCCACCAGGCTATTGGTATCAGCTAACCCAACAGCCATCACCAACAAGGGTCGTAAGATTAATAACAGGAAAAAGATCACACCCCAAACAATGAATCCCGCATTACCAAAAAGGCGCGTTAGCAGGCCATAACAAAGCTGTGCACGCCACAACAGTGCCACTGTGATTTGCTGGATAACAGGCACACCCAGCGCTGCAAAAAACCACGACTTGTCAGTAATGCCCAGCCAGGTACCATCCCCCAGATGGTTCCCAGCTATCATCCAGGCGCCGGGCAATAACGCACCGAGCATGAGTAGGTGTCGAACCTGGCCATGCCACATGTGGCCGACAGGAACTGTTACCGTCAGCGGGTCAGAATTGCGATTCATGAGTCTAAATTTACGCGTTCAGTATATCCTCAGACACAGTTCATAATGTAGCGTTTAAGGTCAGCCCAGGGGCTGGCTGGGATTTCACCCGACCAAAGGAGTCACCCACCCCATGGGTCAGACCACACCCGCCGGGCGGCTGTATGCCATTGTTGAACAAGGGCTGTGTATTGGCTGCGGAATCTGTGAGGCCGTAGCAGGTGCCGATACGGTGCGCTGTACCAACGAGGCATATACATCCACTACACCGAAGGGGCCAACGTCATGAAAGACATGCCCACCGCATTTTTTGCACCAGGCTCGCTGGTGACCTTCTGAACTGGCATAACTGTCGATCTGGT
>JAPKAJ010000307.1 GCA_028825345.1 Arenicellales bacterium
AGCGCTTCGCCGCGTACTCCAGAGGGCACCGCTAAAGAACCTTGTTCAGAATTGAGGTCTGGCAGATTTCCACGCTGCAGCTGCTGATTTGGAGAACGATGGTTAGCACTTCAATCGCAGCTCGGTAACTTATGACATTGCGGCGGTACATGCCATTGGGTTTGGCACGGATGGTGAACCGTTTAGGGGTGCAGATATCGTTTACGGGGTTGGTATGGCGCGCCTCGTATGAAGCCGAACCTGCGCCGTCATTTGTGTGCTGCGGATCGTCGCAGAAGATTACGCTGGATCTTTCCGCTCACTGTTTTGGGTAGTTCCAGGACAAACTCGATAGCGCGGGGGTATTTATATGGCGCGGTGGTCTGTTTGACGTGCGCCTGCAGTTCAGCGATCAGTTCGACACCCGCTTGTTGAGATTCGGGATCTGTTAGCACAACAAAAGCTTTGACGATTTCGCCTCGTTCGGCATCTGGCAGGCCCACGACAGCGCTTTCATGTACCGCCGGGTGTGTAATCAGGGCGTTTTCCACTTCCTGGGGTCCAATCCGATAGCCCGCGGAACTGATGATGTCATCGGTTCTGCCGATATAGAAAAAGTAGCCGCCTTCATCCTGGTATACGTTGTCACCTGTTTTAAACCAATCCGATCCATCGGCTTTGATCATTGCATCACGAGTGCGTTGCGGATCGTTCCAGTAGCCCAGCATCATCTGCGGGTTGGGTAGGCGGATAAGGAGTTCACCTTCGTCACCGCGTCCGCCCAGCGTACCATCGGCGAGGAAAACGCCCGTTTCAATGCCCGGTAAAGGGCGACCCATCGAGCCGGGTTTTACCGGCATCCACGGATAATTGAGCACTGTCATCAGGACCTCTGTCTGGCCGTAGCCATCAAGCAGCGGTACCCCGGTCAGAGCCTTCCAGGATTCGACGATTTCGGGATTAACCGATTCACCGGCAGATACTGTCAGCCTTAGCTGTGAGAAATCTATCCCGCTGATATCTTCACGAATCAGTCGCCTGAGCTCAGTTGCTGCTGCGCAGAATACCGTGACAGCATAGCGCTCAATCAACTCGAAACGCCTGTGGGGCTCAAACGGACCGTCATAGAACAGTACAGCACTGCCCTGGCTCCAGGGGCCAAATAAAATACTGGTGCCTGCCTTTGACCAGCCGGTATCCGCAGTACACCACATGACATCCGTAGGTCCCAGCGAAAGCCAATGAATAGCCGAGAAGCGCCAGGCGTACAAACTTCGTGATGGATGGCACACGCCTTTCGGGTGGCCGGTCGAGCCAGACGTGTAGTACATCACTGCCGGCGCTTCCAGCCCCAAGTCGCAGCACTCGAATGCCGTATCCTCGTCCTGGGTCAATTCATAGTCCGACCACCCCGCCACCGGTTCACCAACGCCCAGCGCCGCTTTAAGTGTTGGCAGGTACGGTTCGAATTTGCCGGACTCGGCAGTAGTGGTGATGACCGCTACAGCACCTGAATGATCCATTCGATAGGCGACATCTTTTTCCGTCAGCATCGTAATGCATGGAATAGGAATTGCACCCAGTTTGAGACATGCGGTCAGACAAATCTGCCACTCGGGGATCCGGGGCAGCATGACGATGACGCGCTGACCCGCACAGATCCCCTGTGCCGATAGCCAGTTGGCAACCTGGGCTGACCGGCACGAAATATCGTGGAAGGTGAGCAAGCGTTCGGTGTTTTCAGAGTTGCACCAGATCAGCGCGATTTTCTGTTTATCTCGAGCAAATTGGTCGACAACGTCGCGGCCGAAATTGAATGTCTCTGGCAGGGATGGGTGATGGGATCGGCAGATAGATTCATAGCGGTCCATAGCGTCCAACCCTTTATTCAGAATCTGTACCGGTATTTGAATCAACGCCGCAGCAGTGCGACCGCTAAAGCGTATTTGCCGGCGAACCTGTTAGGGTAAGTGTGCCGGTATCTGACGTTCTTTGCACGTCCCCCCTGATTCGAGCTACAGTGTGGCGTAATAAAGCGCCATCACCAGGTCAAAAGATTACTCCGTCAATCGTGATCGCCCGGTGCGCTGACAAATTGCCGGATTCGCCATGAACAGCTTTTGTAAAGCCCAGAGAATATAGCGCCAGTGCAAATGCCGAACGGACCCTTCGTGACCACGGTCGTGGGTAGCCTGCCCAAGCCGCCGTGGCTGCAGGAGAAGCTCCCGCTGAATGCCGCTGGCAAACAGGTCCATGGCAAGGGTGCGGCGTGGCTTTTCGATGGTGAGCTGCTGCAGCGGGCGCAGGATGATGCCGTCCGTGTTGCGATCCA
Source organism: Arenicellales bacterium (assembly GCA_028825345.1). Taxonomy (GTDB): domain Bacteria; phylum Pseudomonadota; class Gammaproteobacteria; order Arenicellales; family UBA868; genus UBA868. The sequence continues at coordinate 2,312 of JAPKAJ010000307.1, forward strand.
TGACCAGACCCAGGCGGGCATCGATGTGATCAGCGACGGCGAGCAGCGTCGTACCTCTTACATGGCCCACGTTGTGGCCCGGCTTGGGGGGTTCGACTACGGTACGCCGGCAAAAAAATGGGTCCGAAACAACCGACGGCTGGCCGAGGTCGGTCGGTGTACGGGGGAGGTGCTGCGCAAGGCGCCGATTTTGGTAGATGACCTGCAGTTTGCACTTGAGCACAGTAGCCGGCCGGTCAAAGTGACTCTGCCTGGCCCGATGACCGTTGTCGACTCGACCCTGGATGAGTTCTACGGGGATGAGCGTTTGCTGGCTCTGGCGGTGGCCGATGCTCTGAACGAGGAGGCCCGTGCTCTCGATGTACTAGGCCCAGCTGTCATCCAGTTTGACGAGCCAGTTTTCAGCCGCTATCCGGACAAAGTCGCAGAGTGGGGTATTGAGGTGCTTGACCGGTGTGTTGAAGGGCTCAATGCTAAAACCTGTGTACACGTTTGCTACAGCTACCCCATGCCCGGGGTGCCGCGGCCGATCATCGATGCTTATCCCAGCATACTCGGTGAGCTGGAACGCTCGAAGGTCGACCAGTTGGCCCTGGAGTTCGAAGCCTCCGGACTCGATCCTGACCTGCTCACACTATGTCCATCCAAAACTGTTCTTTTTGGCTGCATCGACAACGGTGCGCTGGGATTTGAACGTATCGAAACTGCAGAGCAGGTTGCGGACCGTCTGCTGGCGGCCGCAGAGTATATGGCGCCCGATCAGATCCAGGTCGCACCGGACTGCGGTCTTGTGCCGCTCGACCCG
>JAPKAJ010000308.1 GCA_028825345.1 Arenicellales bacterium
GGTCACCCTGCGGTGAAGTCGCTCGCCACCTTACCAAAATAGCACTGCAAAACATGATCTAAGCACCAACAACGCGGGCTCCTTTACAATCTGCAACTAAAGGTTTTCAGGAGTACACAATATGGCGTGGTGGGGCAAACTGATCGGCGGTACGCTAGGCTTCATGATGGGTGGGCCGCTGGGTGCACTGCTCGGCAGCAGTATCGGCCATCAATTTGACAGTGGCAGGCGCCGCGCAGGTGGCTTTGACGTCGGCGGGCAGGAACGTACCCAGGCTGCGTTTTTCACCGCAACTTTCTCTGTCATGGGACACCTGGCCAAGGCCGATGGGCAGGTATCGGAGCACGAGATTCAGGCAGCACGCAGCCTGATGCACCAGATGCGGCTAAACAAAGCCCAGCGTGAAGCGGCGATCGATCTATTCGAAAAAGGCAAGGAATCCGACTTTCCCCTCGATGCGGTACTGCACCAGTTTCGCAGCGAATGCCACCGACGCACCACACTGCTACGCATGTTCCTGGAAATACAGGTGCAGGCTGCCTGGGCCGATGGCCGCATAGATCCAGCCGAAAACCGCATCCTCGCCCATGTGGGTGAAGTCCTCGGTTTCAGCACTGCTGAGATTGAACAGTTAGTGAATCTGGTCTCCGGAGCGACGGGCCAAGGGCAATCAGGTCAGCGGATGCAGCCACTCGAAGACGCTTACCGGGTGCTGGGCATCTCGGCCGACGCACCTGACGGCGAGGCCAAAAAAGCCTATCGCCGACTGACCAACCAGCACCATCCCGATAAACTCGTCGCCAAAGGTATGCCTGAGGAGATGATCCAACTTGCCAATGAAAAGACCCAGGAAATCCGAAGCGCCTGGGAGCGTGTCCGCGATCACCGCGCCGCTCAAAACTGATTCGACCCGTACCGTAGATTAAGGCTGATCTGATGAACTTATCCCGAATGCTCAACCAGCGTGCAGCCGACAATAAGCCGGTTCGAGTCGTGATAATCGGCTGCGGCAAATTCGCCACCATGTACCTGGCCCAAGCCCGGCGAACCCCGGGCATTCACGTCGCCGGGATCGCCGACCTTAATATCAGCCGGGCCAAGATTAATCTCGCCGCTGCCGGATGGCCCCCTGAACAGTTCAGCGCCGCCACCCTTGATGATGCCCTGGGCAGCGGCCGAACAGTTCTGAGCGAAAACGCATCAGCCCTGATCAGTTCCGGGGCGATCGACGTGGTCATCGAGGCAACCGGCATGCCCCGGGCGGGTATCAGCCACTGTCGCCAGGCGATCGCTGCTGGCCACCATATTGTGATGGTCAATGTCGAGGCCGATGTTCTGGCCGGGCCGTTACTGGCACGCGAGGCTACCCGCGCCGGCGTAGTCTATAGCCTGGCCTGGGGTGATCAACCGGCGTTGATCTGCGAGCATGTCGACTGGGCGCGTAGCTGTGGCTTTGAAGTCACCGCTGCGGGCAAGGGTACCCGCTACATGCCAGATTATCATTCGCTCACCCCTGACACGGTCTGGGCTGTGCTCCAGCAATATCTGGACATCGATGATCCAGAAAGTATCAACCTGCAGATGTTTAACTCTTTTCTCGATGGCAGCAAATCGGCTATTGAAATGACTGCTGTGTGTAACGCAACAGGCCTGATACCCCAGGACGCAGGTCTGCAGTTTCCCAGCGCGTCGAGGTTTGAACTTGCCGACATCTGCAAGCCCAGCAGTGATGGCGGTGTGCTGACACGCTCAGGCACAACCGAAGTGGTATCGTCACTGACGCGCGCCGGCGAGGCTGTTGCCCACCACCTCGCCATGGGTACTTTCGTAGTGATCCAGGCAGGCAGTGACTATGCCCGCCAGTGCCTGCGTGAATACCATATGCTGCCCGATAAGACCGGGCAATACGGAGCGCTCTACCGGCCAACACACATGATTGGACTGGAGCTTGGCGTCTCGATCGCCTCAGTTGCCTTGCGAGGTGAACCGACTGGTCAACCCATGTGTTTTTCGTCAGATGTGGTCGCCATTGCTAAACGGGATTTGAAGATCGGAGAGTTACTGGATGGCGAGGGAGGGCACTGCGTCTTTGGCCGACAGATGCCCTCGGAAAAATCACTGTCGGCCCGGACGGTCCCACTGGGTCTATCCGCTGGGATGCGCCTGACTCGCAACGTGGCCAGCGGCCAGATGCTGTGCCGCGATGACGTAGACGTCGGCACACCTGACGAAGCGACACTTGCACGTGACGAAATGGTCAGTGCATTTGCGCCGCCCAAGATTCCGCCTGGCGCCGAAAAATAACTTTAGCTCATAACTATGGATCACAATGTACTGATTACCGGCGCTAGCCGGGGCATTGGGTTTGCACTGGCCCGTCAGTATCTTGCTCGGGGCAGCCGGGTGGTCGCCACCGCTCGCAATACCGGGGGAGATGATCTGCTTGCATTGCAACAGCAATACCGTGATCAGATCGAACTGCTGACACTGGATGTAACCAGTGCACAGGCAATCGCAGTGATGCAGGCAGCCCTCACCAAACAACCACTGCATTTACTCATTAATAACGCTGGACTCTATACCTCAGGCGATGACAGCATGGACACGCTGGATAGTGACACCTGGCTTAATGAGATACGGGTTAATACGATTGCGCCCTTTATGGTCACCCGGGCGCTGCGGCCAAACCTCGCGGCGACCGGCCACGCTACAGTTGCAATGATCTCCAGTAAAATGGGTAGCCTGTCGGAAAACCAGTCGGGCGGTGCATACAGTTATCGCTCCAGCAAAGCTGCCCTCAATGCAATCACGCGAAGCCTGGCTCATGATCTGGCGTGCAACAGTATTTCTGTGGTCGCCCTGCATCCGGGGTGGGTACGCACCGATATGGGTGGACCCAAAGCGCCGCTAGACACAACAGCCAGTGCCATCGGTCTGAAATCCGTGCTGGATAAGGTTGGGCCAGATGACAGTGGCAAATTCTTTGATTACACCGGGGTCCAGATTCCATGGTAAACCCCGAGTATCGATGTACTGTTCGCGAGTCGCCAGATAGAATCTCTCCTCGACCGCGCTCAGCGCTGATCGGCACTCTACTGGCCATCCTGATAACTGGA
>JAPKAJ010000309.1 GCA_028825345.1 Arenicellales bacterium
ATTCTCAGGGGTTACCAGTACCACCGGTAGATTGGCGCGGCGCAGCTTTTCTGCAATAACGCCGCCCATATAAAAACTGTCGTCGTCATATACAACGGTAGGTCCATCGGGCATGCGTCCCGCCATAATGTCATCTGGTGTCAGAATATTCGTGCTGGGAACCAATGCTTTAAAAGGATAGGGGTGAGAACGCCCAAAGCCATCGGCTCGCCATGTAGCGCCGGTTGCGATAACGACATGACCCGCCCCTACCGAGAGCACTTCATCAACGCTGAGCTCACTTTCACGGAAGATTTCCACGTTTGGCATTTGTTCTATCTGCCCCAAGCGGTAGTCGCGCACTCGGCGCCACTCTCCAAGGCCCGGCAGGCTCGATTCACGGGTCACCCTGCCTCCCAGTTCTCGAGTCGCCTCGGCCAGCATCACCTGATAGCCGCGCTGACCCAGCGCCCGCGCAGCCTCCAGACCCGCTGGGCCGGCACCGATCACCAATACACTCGCATCAGAGTGTTTCTTAGCGATCAATTCCGGATGCCAGCCGCGGCGCCATTCCTCACCCATGGTCGGGTTCTGGGTGCATCGAATCGGAGTACCCAGGCCATCGCCGGTGTAACAGATATTGCAGCCGATGCATTCGCGAATATCTTCTGGGCGACCTTCTTCGATCTTCTTGGGCAGAAACGGATCTGCGATTGAAGGGCGCGCCGCGCCGATGAAATCAACAACCCCGCGTTTGATCTGCGAGGCCATCGTATCAGGTGAGGTAAAACGCCCGACTGTCACAACGGGCTTAGTGGTGACCGACTTCACAAAGGACATATGCTCTTCAAGGGAGCCTTCCTTGATGAACCGCGAGACACCCATTTCCTGATAATAGTTGTTGATGTTGATATCCCAAAGATCCGGTAGTTCTGCCAGCATCTCGAGCCGATCCCGGCGTTCCTGGGTTAGCGACTGCGCTTCGCCATCATCACCCCCCACTGAATAACGAACGGCAACCGCGCACCGATCCCCTACCGCATCCTTGGTATCTTCGATCAGTTCACGCAGCAGCCGAGTGCGATTTTCCATCGAACCGCCATACTCATCGGTGCGAAGGTTGGTTTGGGCTGATAGAAAATGAGACAGTAGATAGCCATGGGTGGCATAAACATACACGATGTCAAAGTCCGCCTCCTTGGCGCGAAGCGCGGCCTCGCGATGCCAGCGGCGCAATTCACGGATATCGGATTTGCCCATCGCCCGGGGCTGATAAGGATGTCCTGCCAGGTTAGGGATGCTGGCCACATCGATCGCAGTCTCACGGGTGTAGTGGTTCGCTGAGCTGGCACCTCCAAACCAAAGCTCGACACCGGCAAGTGCGCCATGGCTGTGCACGGCTTCTGTCATCAGAGCGTGATCCCGGATGTGATCCTCATTCCACAATGCCGCATTAGGATAGGGCAGGTCATCAGAGGCCGGGTGGATAGAACACCATTCGGTGCATACCACCCCCCAGCCGCCTTCAGCCTTCATTCCCCGAAGTGCGGCCGCCATCTTTGGGCGCAACCAACCCATACCGGTGCAGTGCGGCACCTGATAGAAGCGGTTTTTTGCAGTTACCGGGCCAATCTGTACCGGCTCAAACAATAGGTCATGGCGGGCATCGCGCAAGGTTATCAGACTCCTATACTTTCCATTAGTAAAGACCCCAGGGTATCCTAACAGTTCAAATTAATCTTTCGGCCAGATTTTCTACTAAATACATCGTGTGTTTTCACCCTCAGGCAATATTTGCGAAGGTCCTTGAATGAGCATCAAACCGCAACATGACCGGCGCCTACTGCTAAAAGCCCTTGCTACATCCGCGCTGGTACCACGGTTCGCCATCGGCGATACGCCCACTAATCCAGATGTGGTGATCATCGGCGCTGGGATTGCGGGTCTGGAAGCGGCGAAAACACTAACAGAACAAGGTGTGAGTTTCATCCTGATTGAGGCCAATGACCGTATTGGGGGTCGTGTCCATACGGATCGTTCTTTGTTCAATATCCCTTTTGATACCCATGCCCACTGGATGAGGGCTTCACCAACGAACCCGTTGATCTTCCATGCGCAAAGCAATGGCTTTGACGTCTATCGGGACCATGGCCGGCAGCAGTATTTTGTGGGCGACCGCAAAGCTACCAAAGTCGAACTGATTGATCTTCACAATACCGACGCTTTGTTCAACGCAAGAATCAGAAGCTCTGCCCTGGGCAACGCCAACGGGCCTGACGACAATGCCCGTACCGCCCTGAGAGCAGATTTTTTTGAACGACCCTGGGGATACACGGTTGCCTCAGAGTATGGCGTCTGGGACATGGCGCAGGATTCTAAAGACTGGTCACCCAAAAGCTGGTGGAACAGTCTAGATGCGACAAACTGGTTCTGCGCCGAGGGCTATGGCTCAGTCGTAGCCCACTATGGCCAGGGCATACCCGTCAAACTACGGGTGGCCGCTTTAGAGATTGACTGGAGCGGTGACCGTATCAAGGTAAAAACCTCAGCCGGAACAATAATAGCTCGCACTGCGATATTGACAGTGTCGGTAGGTGTTCTCGCGGCTGAACGCATTAAGTTCACCCCCACTCTGCCGGTTGAAAAACAAGAGGCGATTGATGATATCGATATGGCGGTCATGAACTACATTGGACTGTTGTTCAGTGAAGATATTTTTGGCTTTGGCCCAGATACTTATATCTATCAGCAACAAACTGATGAAGGCGGAGTGGGATACCTCACCAACACCCACCATTCAAATCTGACGTATGGATATGTGGGGGGTAGCCAAGCAAAAGCATTGGAGCGAGAGCCTATGGAGACCGTTGTTAACTATGGACTGGACGGACTCAAGAGTATGCTGGGCAATGACATAGAAAAGAGATTTGTAAAAGGCTTTGCCACAGCTTGCGGGAAAGTCCCGTTATTCGATGGCGCCTACTCCACCGTCAGACCGGGCAAGTCCTCTGCTCGCGCAGTGCTCGGCGGGACTCTGGCGGGGAGGCTCTTTTTTTCAGGCGAAGCAACCCACCCAGTGCAGGCGAGTACGGTTAATGGGGGGCTGGAAAGCGG
>JAPKAJ010000310.1 GCA_028825345.1 Arenicellales bacterium
TTCTGATATTGAAGCCGGTGTACTGCGATTTCATCAGCGCCTTAAAAAAGAAATCCCGGTGATGTCACTGGTGCATCCACCTGCGCCGGGGACCCTGGCGGCAGCCAATCAGGCGATGCGCTCCGGGGCTGCTCGCGCTTGAAGATTACCCGGTAACTCATGCTGAACAAACCACAAGGAGAGCTTTGATGAAACCTTCTCAGTTAGGCGCCGTGGATCTGGCCGCGCTTCGGAAAATGGATACCCATGTGGTACATCCCTGGGAATCATTTGATAAACCGAATTCGAGCCGTACCGTCCTCAGAGGCGGTGAGGGCAGTTATGTTACCGACGCGCAGGGAAATCGCTTGCTCGATGGCCCCGGTGGAATGTGGTGTGTTAATGCCGGGCATGGCCGGCGTGAAATTGTCAAAGCCATGGCAGACCAGGCGGGGCAGTTGTCTTATACCAGCCCATGGAGTCATCCGACCGAGCCATCTGCGCGCTTGGCTGAGCGCCTGGCGGCGGTAGCACCGGGCGATCTCAATCATGTTTTCTTTGCTACGGGTGGTTCCACTGCAGTGGATTCGGCATTACGTTTTGTTATGTTCTACAACAACGTGCTGGGTCGGCCGGAGAAAAAGCACATTATTTCCCGTTACGATGCCTACCATGGCAGCACCTATCTTTCTGCCGCGGTATCGGGTAAGTCTCGCGATAAAAACTGGCTGGATACGCAGCTTGATACTGTGCATTTTATCTCGTCACCCAACCCCTACCGACGACCCGAGGGGATGGATACCGACTCTTTCTGCCGTCATCTGGTCGATGAACTGGAAGCTAAGATTCTGGAGGTAGGTGCGGACAAAGTGGGTGTTTTTATCGCGGAACCGATCCTGGCCTCGGGTGGAGTGATCGTGCCTCCTAAGGGCTACCATGCCGCCTGCCTTGGGGTATGCCGGCGCCATGATGTGATCTATATCTCTGACGAGGTGGTCACCGGATTTGGTCGACTGGGTCATTGGTATGCCTCAGAACCAGTGTTTGATATTACCCCTGACATTATTGTCTCGGCCAAAGGTTTAACTTCCGGATACATCCCGCTGTCAGCCGTGATCATATCGGACCGCCTGATCCAGGCAGTGGGAGGCGACAGTGAGCGCGGAGCCGTATTCTCTAATGGGTTTACCTATTCCGGCCATCCGGTCTCCTGTGCCGCGGCGCTGGCCAATATGGATGTATTTGAATCTGAAGGGCTACTGGAAAATGCCCGGGAGTTGGGGCCTTATTTGCAAGAGCAGCTACAGACCTTATCCGATCTGCCGATCGTGGGCGATATTCGGGGACAAGGCCTGATGGGATGCCTTGAGTGTGTGGCCAGTCAGGAAAGTCGACAGCCGCTGACACTTGACTACGAGGTAGGTAGTCGTATCGATGCCCATTGCCAGGCGCTTGGCTTGCTGGTGCGGCCGTTAATTAATATGTGTGTTATGTCGCCACCGCTATGTGTTACCCGTCAGCAGATTGATGACCTGACCCGGATCTTACGTGAAGGGATTGTGCGCACCATGGCAGACCTGGAGAAGGAGGGAATTGCGAGCTTTGGCTGAACGATGGTGTTTTGTTTATGGGGGGTGCACTGGTGACTGAGACGTTGATCATTGCCTTTACCACGTTTTTTGCAACTGTTGGACCTGTGGATGTTGCTGTGGTCTACGGGGCGTTGTCACGGGAGATGACGCCGGAGCAACGGTGGCGCACCGCAGTGCGGGCCGTATTTCTGGCGTCATGCTTGTTATATGTATTTGCACTTTTTGGTCAGATCCTCCTCGACCGACTTGGGATATCCATACCGGCACTACGTACTGCTGGTGGCATCCTGTTGTTTCTGGTTGGGCTCGATATGGTCTTTGCCCGTCATTCGGGACTGGCGTCAACCACCCCCGATGAAGATCGTGAAGCCCGTGTGCGCAAGGATATCGCCGTGTTTCCACTGGCAACGCCGTTAATCGCAGGACCAGGAGCGATTGGTGCCGCTATTTTGCTAATGACCAATACGGGTGGAGATCTTTACCAGCAGTTGGCGGTGATGGCGAGTTTGGGTGTGGTGTTGTTGCTGACCCTGTTGCTGTTGCTGGTATCGGGCCAGGTACACCGTCTACTCGGTGTTACCGGAATGAACGTGGTTAGCCGGATTTTCGGCGTATTGCTGACCGCACTTGCCGTACAGTTCGTTTTTGACGGGATCAAAGAGTCTGGTCTGTTTCCGGGTTGATGCCAGAGACTGGTGGATTGTGCGTCTGGGCGTAGTCGTGACAGGACAGCCAGTCGTTCGCAAAAACCTCGCGCACTCGCGATAGGCTTTCTGGGTTAATTAAAGGGGCAGGGTTAACCCATCTTGAGGGTACCATCTGGGCGACTCCAAGAATTCCATAGCAGGCCCACAAGTGCAGTCGCCGGCGTATGCGGTGAAGAGTAGGGTTAGTCCCAGCGCGTGGAACAGGGTCAAAAAGCCGCTTTCCGGCAAGTCTTGCCAGTTTCAGTTGTTTGTCACTCCAGGAGCTGTGAACGATCGAAAGGTTGACCTGTTCGCGCTGGTAGTGTGCCCCGGTAAATGCACAAAGCTGGTCGATCAGTGCAAATGGGTCAGTCTGTAGATCTTCGTGGAACAGCACCAGCGGTCTTGAGCTAAAACGTTGCTCTATGGCTTCGATCATGGCCATAAAGCGAACCTGTTGCGCCCCCCAGATGCGTGGTTGGTTGCTGTCCAGATCAAGATAATGCTCAAAGTCCAGACTGCCTCCATTTTTTAGGTATCGCCGGTAGTGGGAGGCGATCCACCGGTCATGTCGGCGCAGCACCAGAATCACCCGGGCGTCGGGCTTGAACGCAGCGAATTCATCGACGCGTTGTTGCAGCCGGTACGCCGCCTCGCGAGATACCAGATAACGGGTGTCCTGTGTCCGTTCAATAAGCCCCTGGTAGCCGCGGTAGCGATCGCGGGGTATGTAGCGGATGTTCTGCAGTATCGGGAAGACCCGATGCTGCAGATAAGTCGAAGCCGCTTTGCCCAGTCCAACGTGAAAATAGACTTGGAATTCGCTGTGGTTGCGG
>JAPKAJ010000311.1 GCA_028825345.1 Arenicellales bacterium
GACTCGCCGGCATGTTCGAAATAGGTTGCCGCCCCACCCAGATCGATCTCGTCGATCAGGTCCTCGTGCTTAATATCAAAAAGATCTATCGTCATCTGGCAGCCGATCATCTTGACATCCGCCTCCAGACAAAGGTCACGCAGTTCCGCCACGGTGGCTACACCTTTGGTTTTGATGGTGTTTTTCATCATGCCGGTCATCATGGCTTGCATTCCCGGGATTGCCGTACCCAGTACAGGGAACCACTTATCCATTGCCATGGGCATAGGCATACCCGGGTTACCCAGCGGGCTGACCGAAAGGCTGAGATCCTTTTTCAGTAATTGCAGCCCGTAGAAGGTAAAGAACATGGTTACGTTGTATCCCAGCGCCGCTGCAGTAGAGGACAGAATAAAAGGGGGATAGGCCCAGTCAAGGGTGCCCTTGGTTGCAATAATAGTCAGACTTTTTTCACTCATAAGAAAACCTCCGAGAAGTTGTAAGGCACCAGCAAGGTCTGTTACCAACAGCCGGCGCGACGGCTAGATAGGCCGCTTGGTTTAGTCGCCTTTTTTCAAGAAAAAGTGGAACTCGCTGTTAACCTCCGATGAGTCCAACAGTTGGTTGCCGGTTTGGGTCGCAAAGGCCTGAAAATCCTTAACCGATCCGGGGTCTGTGGCTATGATTTTGAGTACTTCACCGGCCGCCATACCGTTCAGCGCCTTTTTGGCACGCAATATCGGCAGCGGGCAGTTCAATCCACGGGCGTCGAGTTCCTGGTTAGAGTCGGGCATGGCTTTGTTTCCTCACGGTTGCAGTAGATTCAGTGACATCCGTTCAGCACTGATCTTTGTTGGCAGGTCGCGTACCCGGTGCAGCTGGGTTAACTGACTGAATGATGCTCCCATAACCAGAACGGTCGCTTTGCAGTTCGCGGCCCCGATCAAGAACAGCAGTTTTAGGGAACGGGGTGATACACAATATATTAGTAGATAACCAAAATTTAAAACATATCCCGATGCAAAGTACAAATTCTTTTTAGTTTTGCCCGAAATCTCAGGTCTGGCCGAGTCGTAGCCGGATCGCTGCAAGCTCCAGGCAAAGGGTAAAAACCCCCATGGCCTGGTGAATATCCTCAAGCGGAGGGAAAGTGGGGGCTAGGCGTATATTGGCGTTCCTTGGGTCGAGACGGTAGGCAAAGGGTGCCCCCGCAGGGGTGAGTTTCACCCCAGCCTGTGCGGCCATTTCAACTATTGTTCGGGCGCATCCATCGGGCCCATCGACACTGACAAAGTAGCCGCCAGCTGGATTAGACCAGGTTGCGACGCCCTTTCCGCCAAGATCGCGCTCAAGAATTTCTTGGACCAGTGCAAATTTGGGCTTGAGAATCTCAGCGTGACGGGCCATATGAGCGCGAAGTCCATCGATATCGCCAAGAAATGCCAAGTGGCGTAACTGGTTAATTTTGTCCGGGCCAATAGTTTGAACGGCCAGGTGGCGACGGGCATCGTCAAGGTTGGCGGCACTGGCGGCCATCGCCGCGATACCAGAGCCGGCCAGCGTCATCTTCGAGGTAGAAGCGAACATCAGTACTCGGTCCGGATTACCCGCGTCACGACATTCGCTCAGGATATCCGGTACCGGCGTACGTTTTTCGCTCAGGTGGTGTTCGGCGTAGGCATTGTCCCAGAAGATGCGAAAGTCCGGTGCAGCGGTCATCCGAGCCAGCCGTCTTGCCACAGCCTTACTGTAGGTAATCCCCGTGGGATTACTGTAACGGGGTACACACCAGATTCCTTTTACTGACGGGTCGGCCCCAAGCGCTTCAACCCGGTCCATATCAGGCCCTTCGTCGGTCATATCGACATTGAGCAATTCGAATCCCAGGTGGCTGGTGACCTCGAAATGGCGATCATAGCCAGGCGCCGGGCACAAAAAGCGCACAGTACCCTGTTGACCCCAGGGTTTGTCGCCGCCGGGCACGCCGAAAAGAACGCCTCGGACAACGCTGTCATACATCAGGGTCAGGCTGCTACTACCGCCGACAATGACATCTTGAGCCTGGCACTCAAGAATGGCAGCAAACAGGGCTTTTAGCCCGGGCAGTCCGTCGATACCTCCGTAGTTACGACAGTCAGTGTTGTGTGGATCACGGAAGTTACCCAAGCCGGGTAGCGAGAGGAGTTCCCCGGCTAGGTCAAGTTGTTCGGGGGCAGGTTTGCCACGCGTCATATCGTATGACAGGCCGGCATCGCAGGCAGTTGCGAACTGCGCCTGCAGTTGCTGTTCACGCTCTTTCAATTGTTCATCGCTGAATGTCTGCAGCATAGGACTCTCCACATCATGCACCCAGGCTATCGGGCGTGTATTTGTAACTGAGGGCCGATCTGATCCAGCCACACGGTCGGCGATTCTAAAGCTCGGCAGCGTTGAAACCAAATCCCCCCTGACAGGGGCTTTGTTAAACTAGCGTGGTGAACAGGACGGGGTTTAAAATTGGGTGGTGCCGTCTGTCCTTCGGGCTGTTCGTTGTTTTGTCCCTAGTGAGTACCGGCACGGTCGCTGAGGTGAACTTAGCATCATCTCTCGGGGATACCCGCGTAGGTATCGTCACTACCCCCGAAGAACAGTCGATGGGCCGTCAGTTTATCGCTTCAGCGCGCCAGCAGATGCGCTTCATAGACGACCCGCTGCTACTGGAATACATACAGGGTCTGGGTAAGCGACTGACCACTGATATTGAAGGCGATGTCGACAGCCTGCGGTTTTTCCTGATTGATAACAAGCTTATCAATGCTTTCGCTGGCCCTGGTGGGCGGCTCGCTGTTTTTACCGGGCTGGTTCTGGCAACGCAAAACGAGGCGGAACTGGCTTCCGTCATGGCTCATGAGTTGGCCCATGTGGCGCAGCGCCATCTGCCACGGATGATGGATCGGGCGCGCCAGCGCCAGTTGCCAACGACAGCGGGTATCATCGCGGCGATCTTGCTGGGCGGCCAGGTCGGTGCAGCGGCGATGGCGGCAACCAGCGGCGCGGCGCTTTCTGATCAGTTGCGTTACAACCGTGAATTTGAGCGTGAAGCCGACGCACTGGGGCTGATGATCCTTACCAAG
>JAPKAJ010000312.1 GCA_028825345.1 Arenicellales bacterium
CCCGCCTTTCCTTACATCACCCTTCCCTATCGGGATTTTCTATTAGACGCGCTGCTGCTGACCAACCATTCCATCGCTGCAGCGACGCCGCCTCGCTGATGCGGGACACCACCTGCAGCGAGCCCCATCTCTACGCCAGCGAGTGTTCCAACCATCATCAATTCGTTAAAGCTGCCTAGGTGGCCGATTCGGAATACCTCACCAGCTACTTTGCCCAACCCACTACCTAAAGACATATCGAACTCATCCAAGACCACTTTTCGGAATTCGTCCGCATCGAAGCCAGAGGGCATCCTAACCGCGGTTAGTGCATCGCTGTAATCCTGCGGCTCCAGGCATAACAACTCGAAGCCCCAGGCTGCAACCGCCCGCCTGGTTGCTTCGGCCAAACGCGTATGGCGGGCAAATACTTGATCCAGGCCTTCTTCCAAAAGCATCGAAATAGATTCCCGCAGCCCGAACAACAGGTTGGTTGCTGGCGTATAAGGGAAAAACCCCTCCCGATTCGGTTGCAGCATGTCTGCCCAACTCCAGTAGGATGCAGGCAAATTCGCGGTCTTTGTCGCCGCCAAGGCCTTGTCGCTGATCGCGTTGAAACTCAGGCCAGGCGGCAGCATTAACCCCTTCTGCGATCCCCCGACTGACACGTCCACGCCCCAGTCGTCGTGCCGGTAATCAATTGATCCCAGGGAAGAAATAGTATCCACCATCAGCAGTGCGGGATGACCGATCTCATCGAGTACGGCCCGCACCGCTGAGATGTTTGATGTGATTACAGTAGATGTTTCATTGTGCACCACGCACACCGCTTTGATCTGCTTGTCGGTATCAGCGACCAGACGCTCTGCAAGCACCGCTGAATCAACCCCGTGTCGCCAGTCACCGGCCACAAAATCGACGACCAGGCCAAGTTTTGATGCAAGTTTTTGCCACAAAGTTGCAAACTGCCCGGTCTCATACATCAGCACCTTATCGCCAGCGCTCAAGGTATTGACCAGCGCAGCCTCCCAGGCTCCAGTGCCAGAAGCGGGGAAAATAATTACCGGATTCGTTGTCTTGAAAACATTGCGCATGCCTTCAAGCACCTCATGGCCAAGTTGTTGAAAGGCTGGCCCTCGATGATCAATTGTTGGTGAATCAATGGCGCGCAATACCCGATCAGGGACATTAGTGGGTCCCGGAATCTGTAAAAAATGGCGCCCGCTTCTAATGCTCATCTCGCATTACCTCTGTTCACACTCTAATTCCCAATTTGCTGAACGGCTGAGTTAATTTTTAAATCGCGCATACAATACACATTGTATCTGGCAAATACCAGAACGTCTGTTGCGACCTGTACTGCTTCTGGATACAGATAGATTTTGCCGAATCAAATTCTCCGGATCAAATGAATTGAAATCGAACTTTCGCATTAGCCACCTGTCATGAATGCTGTATCTCAATCGCTGCTGCGTGAGCGCGTTGGCGACCCCGACCTGGCTGCCCGCCTCAAGCGAAACCTACGCGGTGAGGTGCTTTTCGACCGTTACAGTCGAGGCCGATACAGCACCGATGCATCCATTTACCAGATCGAACCAATTGGAGTGGTGGTACCTCGGGATGAAGAAGATATTGAATCTGTGATTAGTATCGCCGCCGAGGAACAGGTGCCGCTACTGATGCGAGGGGCTGGAACATCACAATGTGGGCAAACAGTCGGTCTCGCTCTGGTAATGGACGTATCCAAATACATGAACCAAATGTTGGACCTGGACCTGGAACAGCAGCAGGTTCAGGTTCAACCCGGTATTGTTCTTGACCAACTGAACGAACTACTACGACCCCACAATCTGTTTTTTCCGGTAGATGTATCGACTGCCAGTCGAGCGACTATCGGCGGCATGTCTGGCAACAACAGTTGTGGTGCGCGTTCAATTCATTACGGAATAATGCGCGATAATGTACTTGCGATCGATGCCTACCTCGCTGACGGCACAAAAATAAACTTTGGTCCGGTACAGGTAAATACAGCCTCGGATAGGCCACCTGACCGATACCAGGAACTGGTCGCCGACCTAACGCTTTTGGCCGAACAAGAATCCGGAGAGATTCAACGTAAGTTTCCTGCCCTGCGACGCCGTGTCGGGGGCTACAACATTGATGAGTTGCTGCCGCGGACGAGTCCAGAGGCGGCGCCGGCAAATATGGCCCGTCTTTTGGTGGGCTCCGAGGGCACCCTTGCGATATCAACCCAGATCACTCTAGGGCTTCATCGGATACCTTCCCACCGAGTGCTCGCAGTGTGCCATTTTGACTCGTTTTACGAAGCGATGGATAGCACACGCCACATAGTGACACTTAACCCTACGGCGGTGGAGTTGGTTGATAAAACCATGATTGAACTCTCCCGTGATATTCCTATGTTTCGAAAGACTATTGATCAATTTGTCCGTGGCACGCCGGACGCATTGTTGTTGGTGGAATTCGCCGGCGAAGATCACCAACGCCTGTTGCTGGATTTAAAACACTTGGAAGAGTTAATGGCGGATTACGGCTTTCGCAGCCGCATGACTCCTATCGTGGATCCCACCCAGCAACGGGCCTTGTGGGAGGTCCGCAAAGCAGGCCTGAACATCATGATGTCTATGAAGGGTGATGGCAAACCGATCTCATTCATAGAGGATTGTGCCGTACCGCTAGAGCACCTTGCGGATTACACAGCGAGGTTAACGGAGGTATTTTCTAAGCATGGCACCACCGGCACGTGGTATGCCCATGCTTCTGAGGGCTGCCTGCATGTACGGCCGGTACTCAACATGAAAGACTCTGGAGATGTCCGCAAGATGCGGGCAATTGCTGAAGAAGCCTTTGCAATGGTCCGTGAGTACAAAGGCTCGCATTCCGGCGAACATGGCGATGGAATTGTACGATCCGAATTTCATCCGGTGATGTTTGGTGATCGCATGATTCGTTCTTTTGAGTCGGTAAAGCGAATGTTTGATCCAACCGGACTGTTGAATCCGGGAAAGATCGTAGACCCGCAGAAAATGGACGATCGATCCCTGTTTCGTTATCAACCCCACTACCATACAGGGACACCCGATACCGAGCT
>JAPKAJ010000313.1 GCA_028825345.1 Arenicellales bacterium
GCAAGAACACAGCCCAGATGGACTGCCAGCAACAATCCCAGTGCCCCGGTTCCTTTGGCGATGGGTAAACCGAGGCCTGTAAGGCTGGTAAGAAACAGGAGCACTGTCAGGCTCATGCCATAGCCATTGTCAGTTGAGACCAGGCGTTGATCAGTGGTTTGCTTTACCCTGAACAGGCCAGCACATCCCACCAACAACATGATCCCGCCAGTCACCCCGAGTATTTTTGGCAAGGTCAGCCAGTTATAAGGTGCTGGAATATTGAGGCCGTAATGATAGAAAGTTCCGACCAGGGTCGCGGAGAAACACAGAAAGAAACCGATCAAAACGAGATGGTGATAGCGCCGCTTCCATAGCGAAGGTGATTCCCCGGATTCGTAACAGCCGTCGCCATGCCCACCATCAAGATTTTTTAACGTTAGCGCACTGGCGATAGCGGCGCTATAGCTCGCCATCCCGATGGACCAGGGGCTCGGCAATGAAATGGAATGCCAGTACCCGCGCAGGGTCATCCACCAGCTGATAACAACCACAACGGCCGAAAATGAAAAAATGCTCGCCATCACGGAATGCGGCATCAGGTTGTAGAAGCTAAGCTGCGGAGCAAGGATTTGTGACACGCCAGCCTGGCCGGCCACGGCCAGTAAAAATAGGCTGATGGAAATCAGCAGGCTTGTCGCCATAAACTTGCCGCCGTTTAGTACTGCCGGTTGCATAAATGCGGGCCAAAGGAACTGTGTGTAGCTTTCAAGGCGCGCCTGTTCGAAAACCGCCGGTACGTTGACGTTGAATTCATGTGGATCTGCGTACTGGCAGTGCTGGTAGCAGGCGCCACATTGATGGCAAAGGTTGGACAGGAACTCGATATTGTTTTGCGTGAATTCTGTTTGTCGCTCCATGGCTGGAAAAACTGCGCAGTGCCCTTCGCAATAGCGACACGCGTTGCAGATGGTCATGACCCTGATCGCTTCAGTGGTCGTTTGGTTAGCTGCCATGTCTGGCTGCCTCCCTACCGGCGATACGGCCGAAAACGTTACCGATCGTCATACCGATGCCTGCCAGATATCCGCGGCCCAGGATATTACCCGCCATCATCTCGCCTGCAGCGAAAATATTCTCGCTGGGATTGCCGCGTTCGACCAGCACTCGTGCCCGATCGTCTACGGCCACACCGAGGTAGGTGAAGGTTATACCGGGTCTTAACGGGTAGGCGCTATAAGGCGGTGTGTCTATCTGCCTGGCCCAATGGCTTTTATTGATGGGTAATCCCTCAGTGCGGCATCCGTCAAGAGCCTGGTGATCGAATGAGCCCGAAACTGTCGCCGCGTTGAATTGGTCAATGGTTTTCAGGAGTGAATCGGCCGGAATATCGATCTGTCTTGCAAGGTCATCAATTGTTGTTGATTTTAGGGGTGGTAGTACTGTGGGCATAAAGAGGCCGTCGGCTTTGGCGTCTGCGATGGCATACCCAATTTGGTCGGCCTGGGCTGCAATCAACCTGCCCCAGATGGCGTAGCGCTTCGGCCAAAAATCCTCACCTTCATCAAAGAATCTTTTACCCTCGTTGTTAACAACAATACCCAGGGGAACTGAATCGACACGGCTAACGATACCGCCGTCATATGCCGGTGCACGCCCATCGATGGCGACGGCATGGCACTGGCCTGGATCGCCAACCTGTTTGAATTTTGCGTCAAGCAGTTGACGCAGGATGTTGCCTTTGTTGTAGGGGGTGCCACGCACCAGGAAATTTCTGGCTGCGGGTCCCCAGGCCTCTTCAAGCCAATCAAGGTTCGCTTCAAAGCCACCCGCGGCGGCAACCAGAGAATGGCCTGAGATACAGTGTGTGTTATTTACCTGTTGGTAGGTGAGGTCGATAAAACGGTCGCCTGAAATATTGAGGGCGATGCCCGTTGCTTCATAAATCGTATGCACGCCAAGGTTGGCAGCGACCCGGTAAAGAGAGTTGACGAGGGCCTTGCCACCCCCAAGGAAAAAAGCGTTGGTACGGCCCAGGTGGAGTGTTCCGGACAATGGTGGCTGGAAGGCCACACCGTGGTCTTGCAGCCACGCTATAGAGTGTTCAGATTCCCGGATGGTGAGTTCTGCCAGCGCGTGATCAGTATCACCGTCGGTGACCCGTAACAGGTCATCAAGGTACTCATCGAATCCATAGGCACCCTCCATGGGGAAGGCGCCTGATTCGTGCATTGGACGCAGGTTTCGGGTGTGCCGGGTATTTCCACCGCGTAGCGCCCTGGGTGCAATTTCTAGAATACAAACGGTTGCACCATTTTCGGCAGCGGTAATCGCGGCGGTAAGGCCAGCCTGGCCACCGCCAAGGACAATGACATCAAAGTGGGCTATTGACGTCATTGCAGCTGGTTGCTACTTGTCGGTGACTGCGCCTTCAGAGGCTGAGCTGACCAGCTTCGCATATTTGGCGAGCGTGCCTCTGGTCGCATAGGGTGCGGGCTGTGTCCAGGATGACCGGCGTTGCTCCAGTTCTGCATTTTCGAGATGAACATCTATACTCTTGGCTTCGGCATCGATAGTAATGGTATCACCGTCCTCTATTAGCGCGATGGTACCGCCATCAAACGCTTCCGGGGTAACGTGCCCGATGACGAAACCGTGGGAGCCGCCGGAGAATCTGCCGTCTGTTATCAGGGCAACGCTGTCGGATAGGCCGCGACCATTGATTGCACTGGTCGGGGAAAGCATCTCACGCATGCCTGGCCCACCTCGCGGACCTTCGTAGCGAATCACCAGGACATCTCCAGCGACGATCAAACCTGCAAGGATAGCTTTGAGAGCCGCTTCTTCGCCATGGAAGCACTTTGCGGTGCCTTTAAACTGAAGGCCCTCATGGCCTGTGATTTTGGCGACGGCGCCCTCGGTTGCGATATTGCCTCGTAGGACGACCAGGTGTGAGTCTTTTTTTACCGGGTTATCCATTGGGCGGATGACTTTCTGGTCCGCTGGATAGGGTTTTACGTCTTCGAGGTTTTCCGCCAGTGTCTTACCGGTAACCGTCAGGCAGTCGCCGTGCAGCAAACCTTCAGACAGCAAT
>JAPKAJ010000051.1 GCA_028825345.1 Arenicellales bacterium
CCACGGCCAGCCGAGCCGGTGGTCATCGAGTTAGGACCATTTATGGCGCAAACGCTCAGGCGTGGGTTTCAGCACCGGATCTCCCGTTTGAAAGGCGTACATGTCATCACTTTCGATGCCAATATGGAGTTGCTGATGGATCGCGCCATCGGCGTGGTTGCCATGGGTGGATACAACACCTTTTGCGAAATCCTCTCTTTGGACAAGCGCGCTGTATTGGTGCCTCGATCGACGCCACGCATGGAGCAGACCCTGCGTGCCCGTCGGGCAGCATCGTTGGGCCTGATTGCAATGCTTGATAGTGAAGGCGATCGCTCACCACAGGCAATGTCTGTCGCGCTTCGTGCCGTTGAACGTCAGGCATTACCATCCGCTGCGGGCGCCAACGCTCTGCTATCAGGCTTGGAGGTCATTTGCGAACGGGTTGATACTCTTCTTGGTGGCCGATCTATTCATCACCAGGATATCGCCTGACCGCCTGGCGAGGCAGCTCTCGCATCTTGGTTCTCTTTTACGTTCAACACCTGCTGGGTATCGGGCATTTTCGTCGCACAATGGCATTGGCGCATGCCTGCGTTGATGCGGGCATCAGGGCAGAAGTGGTCAGCGGCGGCATGCCGGTGCCACAACCCCCGGAGCCGGCGGTTCGGGTCCACCAGCTTGAGCCCGTTCGCAGCGCTGATCTATATTTTTCAGCAGTTGTAGATTCCCAGGGTGAGCCAGTCACTCAGCAATTACAGCAAAGGCGTAGTAAGCTACTACTGGACATCTTCCACGATCTAAATCCCAAAGTGCTGGTAACCGAACTCTTTCCGTTCGGTAGGCGCAGGTTCCGGTTTGAGCTTTTGCCATTGCTTGAAGCTGCAAAAACTCAAGGAACCAGTGTCGTTTGCTCAGTGCGCGATAGCATCCAACGCCGCACAGACGACCGCGAGGCGGAAACCGTTCGATTTTTACGTGCTTATTATCAAAGTGTACTGATACACGGTGTAAAGGATTTTTTGCCTTTTTCAGAGTCGTTTGGTAAAGCCGGCGAGATTGACGATTTTTCGCATTACACGGGTTTGGTCGACACGGGGCCGGGGACGATCCCAGACGCCATCGAAGAGGGCGAAATCATCGTGTCGGCCGGAGGCGGTGCGGCAGGAAACGCAGTGTATCGGTGCGCGGTCGACTCGGCTGCTCTGTCGCGTTATCCCGATGTGAGATGGCGGATACTGGCCGGCGCAACGCCCGATCCGCAAGCATTAAACGACCTGAGAGCCGGGGCGCCCAGGCGCGTTACCATAGAGTCAAACCGCCCGGATTTTCGCGCGCTTTTAGGAAGTTGTCGCTTGTCTGTTTCGCAAATAGGATACAACAGCGCCATTGATCTTCTGGTAAGCGGCGCGCCGGCGCTGGTGGTGCCTTTTACCGGTGATGGGAACGAGACCGAGCAGGGCGCACGGGCAGCGCGCCTGCATCAGCAAGGCCGGGTTGTGGTGCTTGATGAATCGGTGCTGACGCCTGCTGCGCTGGCAAAAGCCGTAGATGATCTGCTAGAGGGTGGCCCGGCGCGTTTTAAACGGCAAAGCTGTGAAGGCGCCAAGGCAACAGCCCAATATCTTAAACGGTGGTTGGCCCAATGAACTCGGGGCCACTACAACAGGTGACTTTCCGGTCTTTTGCGACTGCCGACCGTGACCCGCTGTTGAAGTTGTGGCGTGCTTGCGATCTGACCCGGCCCTGGAATGATCCAGAAGATGATATTCGCCAGTGCCTTGCCAACTCTTCATCAGCCCTGCTGATTGCGGAGCACGATAGGCGCCTGTGCGGCAGTGTCATGATGGGCTGCGATGGACACCGCGGCTGGGTCTACTATCTTGCGGTTGATCCGTGTTGTCGGCATCAGGGTGTGGGCCGTGCCTTGATGGCCCAGGCAGAGAGCTGGATGCGTGAGCGGGATGTGCCTAAGATTCAGGCGATGATCCGCAGTGATAATCTCGCGGTCCGTGGGTTTTATGGAAGGTTGGATTACCGCGATGGTGACGTGCAACTGGTGCAGAAGTGGCTCAAAGACGTTAATCCTTAAGTCGGCCGTAGCGACGCACCAAATCGACCAGGGCGGTGTGATCAATTGCGCGACAGTCATGTCCAGCTGGACGTAAAGTTGTCATGCTTTTGGCCGCTACTATCGCGTTGACGACAGCTTCTTCGATGCCCTCGACAGCGCCAGCATATAACGTGTCGCAAAGATCATCACCAATCCAGGAAAATTGCTCATGCCTTTGAGCCATATCGCTGATGGGCATCGGGTTGGCCGTGCTGAAAGCGAGAAAAATATCTCCCGAGCTGTTGCCACCAGTTGTGCCGCCGCGGCCAACGCCAATACTGCCGCGTTTGGCCACACGTCGAAGCTGGTGAGGCATCAACGGAGCATCAGTTGCAATAACAGCAATAATGGATCCGGTCTCGTTGTCTCGGGGCAGGATGCCGTCGCTCAGATGCTGGCCAACGGGAACACCCAGAATAGTGAGATCAGTACGCCGGCCATGGTTGGCTTGTACCAGAACGCCAACTGTGAACTCTCTTCCGCCAACACTGACACAGCGTGATGCTGTTCCTGTGCCGCCTTTAAAGTCATAACAGATCATTCCTGTGCCACCACCGACGTTGCCTTCGGTAACGGGGCCCGAAGCTGCACTGTCCAGTGCGTCACGCGCGTCAGCCTCGGTAACGTGCAGGCCGTTAATGTCATTAAGAACACCGTCGTAGGTCTCGGCAACGACCGGCATAGCCCAAAGGTGTTCGCTTCCCCAGTGCTGGGGGTAAGCATCAATGATCCATTGCACCGCCGCCTGATGTACCCGGCCAACGCTGTGGGTATTGGTAATCATCACTGGGCCGATGAAGTATCCGCCATCAGCTATCCAGTGGGTACCGGTCATCTCGCCATTGCCATTGAGGGCATGAGTTCCCGCCCAGACGGGTTTAGGTACTGGATCCCGTCCTCGGGGCAGAATAGCCGTCACCCCTGTGCGCACCGGGCCCCGGCCGACTTGCAATGGCCCGTCACCTTTAACCAGGGTCGCAAATCCGACTTCTACTCCTGGGACGTCGGTAATGGCGTTGTCGACCCCAGGCGTTCCGGGAAAAGCCAGCCCCAACTCTCGAGCGCGTACTGGGTTCATTTCTTTGTTACTCGGTTGGGTGGGGTGCCAGCGGAATATTCAGCACATCCACTTCTAAACGGTTGTCTGAGACGCGATAACAATGGGCGCAATGGTCCTGCAATTTTACCGGTGGGTCACAGGTCATATCCCAGTCCGTAGCGAGACTCAGGGCTGCGCGCAGCAGTCCTTTATGGCAAACAGCGATGGCAGGCAATTCGTCGCTGATGCGTGAGAATAGCCAGTGTGCCAGGCGCTCGCGGACCTCGCGAGGGCTCTCACCTTCGGGTGGGCGAAAATCGAGCCCCCGGACTTCGTTACTATGCAGGCCTGCCGGATTCTGTTCCCGTAATGCTCCTAATGTAAGGCCCTCCCAGGCGCCCCAGTTCATTTCCTGTAGCGCTGAAACGGGTTCCGGATCAGGGCAGCCAAGCAGCACGGCGGTCTGGCGGGCACGCTGCAGGGGGCTTGCATAACAGTGCCAGCCAGCGTACTGAGGGGGAATGCGCCAGGATCGAACCAATGTTTCACCCTCCAGGCTGAGCGATGTATCGGTATGGCCCTGGATCCGGCCCGCCGCATTCCAATCGGTTGGACCGTGGCGAAGGAAAAGAATCTTACTCATTAAGGCCGCACCTGTAACAAGAACTGCTGAATTCGACTGGCAGCGGCATCAAAATCATGCTCCTCAAGAAACTTATCGCGGGCGCTTAAAGCCATCCGCCGACGCAGATCAGGATCTTCGAGAAGTCTGCGTATCGCACTTGCAAAAACCACTGGCTCGGGTGGCCGCGTCAGCAGGCCGGTTTGCCCGTCGTTTACCAAACTGGCGACACCGTCAGTATATCCGGCAACAACGGGTAGGCCGTGGCGATGAGCCTCAAGTATCGCCATGCCGAATGCTTCGTTCATCGCGGGCCAGGTGAATAGGTCTGCCGCAGTCAGCAGATCCGCTGTTGCCAAGGGATCGAGCTGGCCACAAAAACAGACCCGCTGTTGCGCCACGGACGCAAAGCCTTTTTCAATTTCTGTCCGTGCTGGGCCGTCGCCGACAAGGATAATCTGCCAGGGTAGATCTTCTATAAGTGATAGTGACTGCGCAAGCATTGAGTATGATCTACTCTTATCACCAGAGCGCATCATTGCCACCGCTATCAGCCAAGGTTGGTCGACAGCCAAACCGTAATGCTTTGCGAGTTTTGCACGGCGCTCGCGATGCGAGCGATCTGGTGGGAAGGCATCGACTAAAAACGGTTTAAGCAGTAACTGGCGGGCACCGGGGTTGAGCAGCCCCTGGATGCACTTAAGATCCCGCGGGTTCAACGAGAGTACCCCGCGAGCCTGCGATAGCGCTTTAGCTGTTTGTCGAAGCCCTATGTCCCAGGGCCCGTTCTCTTGGCTGGGGGCGTAGGAGGCTTCTGCAACGACGTAGGGAATCCCCAGACGCGTCGCCACGCTAGGGCCGATCCAATCGGGCGCTTTATGGTAGAGATGGTAACTGAACCATAAATCGGGCCGCTCCCCAGGGGTTGCTGTTAACAGTTGTCCGGATAGTCGCCGAGCTTCTATGCCCGCATCTTCGGCTAACTGGCGTTGCCGTTTGGGGTCCCCCTGGATATCCAACGAGCGAAAACCACTCATTAGACTGACCCGATGGCCGGTATGCTCAAATACACGCCACATCAACTGAGCGAGGGCCCGGTCCCCAGAAGGTGCAGGGTGATCCGGCGCCTTTAGGGGCGCGTAAAAGCCAATATGCATTAGCGTGACTTGCTTGCCGAGCTCAGCAGGGCCAGCAACGGCTTAATGTTTGAGGCGTGATCGAAATCCTCACGCAGCCGCTGTAATGCCGCAAGTCCGAACTGGCGACGAAGTGCGGGGTGTGTGACTGCACGGCGGATAGCTCCCGACAGTATCGTTGCGTCGTCTGCTGGCACCAGCAGACCCTGGTGTTCGGTTTCGATGAATTCCTGGATCCCAGGCAGAGCGCAGGAAATACTGGCAAGCCTCTGGCTGGCAGCTTCCATCAGCACATTGGGTAGCCCGTCCCGGTCTCCTGAGGGGGTGATCCGGCTCGGCAGAACAAAAAGATCACTGTCACGGTACCAGTAAAGGATCTGCTCCGAGGGCAAAGGTCCCAGCCACTGGATGCGTTCCGTCAGCCCGAGCTCGGCGGCAATAGCCTTTAAAGAATGTAGTTGTTCGCCACCACCCGCATGGCGCCATTCCCAGTGTATTTCGCCTGGCAGTTGGGCAAGGGCGCGTAACAGCACATCGAAGCCTTTTTTTGGCACAGCCCGGCCCACACTGAGAATCCGCACCGGGAAATCCGAATCAGAGCCATCGCGATCGCTCGCAATTGGCCCTGGGTCGGAAAATAGATCTCCATCGAGGCCGTGGTATAGCCGGTGCAGCTGGTCGCCTTCATTTGCCAGCGCCGCGAGGTGCTGATAGCCGTTTTCAGTACAGGTTACCGCCCACGTGCAGTCCGCGAGTTTTTCGGTTTTCTCCCACTTGGGCGTAGTCCATATGTCCTTGGCATGTGCAGAGAAGGACCAGGGCAGGTGCCGAATAGTTGCCGCGTAACGTGTTACAGACGCCGGGGTGTGTAGAAAATGAGCATAAAGATGTTTTGTTTTTTCGGATAACTCGGCAGCGAGCACCAGGGATTGTCCAAAGCGACGAATCCGGTTCACTGAGAAATCTCTTCTTAAATCGGCCAGCCAAATTTGCCTCGCCCGGTGGTAGCCTGCAAACTGCCTGGCGATCCGCCAGCTATTCCAGACCCGCAGCGGCTCCTGGTAGAGGTATTCGGGGAGATAGTTGACGGGTGAATGAATCTTTGAATGAATCGGATGGGTATGCGGGTCGGTAGGGTGTCGAAGCGAAACCAGTTGTAGCTCGATACCCTCGCGCTCCAGGATGTAAATTTCCTGCGCAATGAAGGTCTCGGACAGGCGGGGATAGCCTTTAAGCACCACGGCGACTGACATATCGATAACGCTTCCTTTTCTTTGCCCGCGCAATCAAAACAGCCAATCCGCGGCGATATGTTATAAGGCGTCTATTATCCGCTGAAACTAGCCAATGACTGAAGATAGCCCAGGGGCGCAGCCCCAGACCTCGAGCGGGGCCGATGCTCCCGAGATCGATCGATCGATCTACCGCTATGTTCTGCGCTATACCCTGCGCGGACAGTTATTTCTGCTTTTGCTAACGGTGTTGACAATGCCGTTGGTCTATATCTCCCTTGATATCCCAAAACGGATCATAAACCAGGCTATCGGCGGCGTTGACATGCCTGATCAGATCCTGGGGTTTGGGGTGGATCAGGTCAGCTATCTACTGGCGCTGTCGGTTGCTTTTTTGCTGGTTGTGGTTATATCAGGTGCTCTGAAGTTTTACCTGAATGTCTACAAAGGTGTTTTGGGCGAGCGGATGTTACGACGCTTCCGTTTTGATCTTTACACCCGAATTCTTCGTTTTCCCTCGGCTCATATCCGACGCACTACGCCGGCTGAGATTATTCCAATGATCACTGCCGAGACCGAACCGCTGGGCGGTCTGATCGGAGATGCCATAGCGGCGCCGGCATTCCAAGGCGCGTTGTTGCTGACTTATCTTTCGTTCATTTTTCAGCAGGATCTTTGGCTCGGCCTGGCATCGATAGCCCTGTATCCACCGCAGATGTACCTGATTCCAAAGCTGCAGGCAAAAGTCAACGCCCTGGCAAAGACTCGGGTGCAAACGGTCCGGTTGCTCGCGGGCCATATCGGGGAAACCGTGCAGGGAGCTACTGACATTCATGCCAATGACAGTGGGCGATTTGAAAGAGCAAAGACATCAAACCAGTTGGGACGGATATTCGATATCCGCGAGGAGCTTTATCGACGTAAATTCTTTATCAAGTTTCTCAATAATATTCTGGCACAGGTGACCCCATTCTTCTTTTTCTCAATTGGGGGCTACCTTGTTATTCAAGGGGATGTGTCGCTTGGGGCGCTGGTGGCTGTTCTTGCGGCTTATAAGGATATTGGCCCGCCATGGAAAGAGCTGCTTAAGTTCTACCAGGTCTTCGAAGATACGCGGGTTAAGTACGAGCAAGTTGCGAAGCAGTTTGAGCCGGAAAACATGATTAAAGCCTCGATACTTGAAGACCAAGAGGTTGTTGAGTCACTCAAGGGAACGTTGACTGCCAGTAACGTCAGTTACGGCGAGGACGAGAACAGTCAAACGGTCAGCGGAGCCAGTTTTTCACTACCACTGGATACCCATGTCGCAGTGGTAGGTGGCGCGGGATCAGGCAAGAGCCACCTGGCTGGGTTGGCCGCGCGGGTATTGTGGCCAACGGCGGGTCGTTTGAGTATTAATTATCTGGATTGGTCTGAAGTGCCCGAGGCAGTTCCCGGGCGAAGGGTCGCCTGGGTCGGCTCGAGTGCTCATATTTTTTCCGGGACTATCAGCCACAATTTGTACTATGGCTTGATGAATTCGCCACAAAATCTGGACCCGAAGACTGAGGATAAGGCTGAGCAGCGGCGCTTGCGGGAAGCTCTGGCATCGGGCAATAGCACAGATAGTGCGGCGATGCCGTGGCTCGATTTGGCTGCCGGCAATCTTTCGGATGAGCGGGCGCTACTGGAAAAAGCAATAAAAGTACTAGCGGTGGTGCAGCTTGACGAAGATGGATACCGTTTTGGCCTTGGCATGCATGCTACGTTTTCGGATCAGGATGGCATGCGGGCTCGATTTCTAAAAGCGCGCGAACAAATCCGCGCCAAAGGTCTTGAGTTCGTGGCGTTTGATCCGGATATCTACAATGTCAACATCACTGTTGCCGAAAATATCCTCTTTGGCAATCCAGATGATCCAGCCTTTTATCCGGATCGACTGCCCTCTAACCCTTTGGTCACCCAATTACTGCGCGATGCCGGACTCTTTGATGACTTTCTGGCGATGGGACATAAAGTCGCAGCAACGATGGTCGAGATTTTCTCTGGCGTTAGCGCCGATAGCGAACTGTTTGAGCAGTTCAGTCTGGTCAGCAGCGATGATCTGGTCGTGCTTGAACGCATCTTGCGGGACACAACGGATGCTGCGGTCAGTGATCTCGCTCAGTTGCAAGAAGCCGACCAGGAAATTTTGCGCGCACTAGTGTACCGGCTAGCCCCGGCCCGGCACCGTCTTGGAATAATTGATGAGAGTGTTCAGCAGCGGTTACTTAAGGTGCGGGGGATGCTGCGCGATGAGTTAGGGTCTGATAACGATTCTGTGAACTTCCTCGACGCTCAAGCTTTTAATCCAGGATTGAATATTGAGTCTAATGTTCTTTTTGGAGCCATGCCCTTTGGTAAGCCGGCGGTTCGGGAGACTATCTGCCGTGAAATTGATGAAGCGATAACGGCTGCAGGTTTACGCGAGTATGTGATTGAGCTCGGCCTGACCGCAGATGTGGGCAACGCCGGCGGTCGACTGAGCAGCATTCAACGGCAGAAGCTCGTGATTGCTAGAGCACTGATGAAGGATCCCGATTTGCTCGTAGTAGACGAAGCGCTCGGCCCGCTGGATTTCAACGCCCGCAGCCAAATCATTAAAAACGTCTGCGAGTTCATGAACGGCCGTGGCGTGCTCTGGGTGCTGGAGACCCCAGCGCTGGCTCGAGAATTTGAGGATGTAATCGTGATGGGTTCGGGCCGGATATTAGAGCAGGGTAAGTCTGAAGCATTGGAGCAACAAGACGGCCCGTTCAAAGCTTTGCTGACGAACTGAGTATGTCCGGGACTGGCTCCTCTGCAATAGCGTCCGGCGCAGAAGCGATTCGAATACTCGCAATGGAGCCTTGCGGACCCCCCGATGCGGGCATCCTGGACGCAAGCCTGAAGAGTTTGCGTCTTGCAGGGATACATGTCGATTACCAACCCTATGATCGAAACGCTGGGGAACGACTCGGGGAACGCGGGGTGGCAGCGCGGTTGGCACAGTTAAACGCCGGCCTCGGCGGGTCGCCCTATGACTATCTGCTGAGTGTTCGGGGGGGTTATGGCGCAAGCGACCTGCTATCGCTTATCGATTGGCCGGCGCTTGCCGGAATGAATCCACGCCCCCTGATCGGGTTTTCCGATGTAAGCGCACTGCAAAGCGCATTTTATACACGCTTACAGTGGCCCGGTTTGCACGCGCCAATGCCTGGCTCACCGTTATGGACCAACGGTCCAGATGTAAATCAACTGACCGGTTACCTGCAAAAAGGGCGGCCATGGCGCGGCACCATCTCAGTCACCCCGTTAACAGCCAAGGCCCAAGAGACCTGTACCGGTCTGCTGTTTGGCGGTTGCCTGAGTGTTCTGAGCAATCTGATTGGTACCGCGTATTTACCAGCATCGTTTGCCGGCCATATTCTTTTTTTCGAAGATACCGCAGAGAGCACCTCGCGTGTGCTGCGCTACTGGCGCCAATGGCTCGATTGTGGTTTGCTGGAGGGGGTTGTTGCCGTGGTTTTGGGGCGTTTTTCAAAGACCGGCGCAGATCAAAGTGAAGACAGGTTGCGCGACGAAATGGCGCAACGCACTCCATGTCCAGTGTTTGCTTCACAGGATTTTGGCCATGTCAGTCCGAATATGCCTTTGTGTCTTGGCTCAAGGGCCCAGATCAAAGCTAACTCGCTGACGTGGACACTTAAGGGTTGATCGGGGCCGGTTTCGACCGGCGAGCCAGGTCGGCAACGATCTGAACAAAGTCGCTCACCAGCTATCGAATGAGCAGTATTGCGTGTCTGAACCTACAGCCCGCCTTGTGCTGTATGGATGCCCAAAGTACCATCGCCTTTTCGCGAAATACAATCTTTGCCGTGACCGGTTTCAAATTGTCTAATGAGGGGTTATCAGATGTTGACAGGTAGCATGGTGGCGATGGTCACTCCAATGAATGAGCAAGGTGCGATTGATTGGCCCGCGCTCGAGAGGCTCGTTGAGCACCATATCTCTCAGGGCACCGACGCGATCGTTTCTGTAGGCACCACCGGGGAGTCAGCTACGCTCGACCATGAAGAACATGGCGAAGTGATCAGCCGCACAGTTCAGGCGGTTGCCGGAAGGATTCCAGTGATTGGGGGTACCGGCGCAAACTCAACCTCCGAGGCCATCGCCCTGACCCAACGCGCGATGGATGCCGGGGTCGATGCCTGCCTGCTTGTGGTCCCTTATTACAACAAACCTCCTCAAGAAGGGTTGTATCAGCATTTCAAGGCCATTGCTGAGGCGGTCGCCATCCCGCAGATCCTGTACAACGTGCCCGGGCGCACGGCGGTAGATATGCATAACGATACGACGGTGCGCCTGGCGGAGATCGACAATATCGTAGCGA
The DNA here is from genome assembly GCA_028825345.1 of Arenicellales bacterium. GTDB lineage: Bacteria > Pseudomonadota > Gammaproteobacteria > Arenicellales > UBA868 > UBA868. The sequence goes on from JAPKAJ010000051.1 coordinate 10,512, forward strand.
TCAAAGATGCGACCAACGACCTGGATCGGGCGCATGATCTTATCGCCCGCTGTCCCTCGGATTTTGCCATTTATTCAGGGGAGGATGGCAGCGCCTGTGAGTTGATGCTCGCTGGCGGCAAAGGCACCATCTCCGTTACGGCGAACGTGGCCCCGCAACTCATGCATCGAATGTGCCAGGCAGCGGTTCTGGGCCATGCTGACGAGGCGCGCGCCCTTAACGATCAACTGGCGGACCTGCACATAGCGATGTTTTTGGAGTCCAACCCAATCCCCGCCAAGTGGGCGGTTGAGCAGCAGGGTTTGATAGGCGGGCGTATCCGCCTGCCGCTGGTGCCATTATCGGAGCAGTATCACGATCAGGTGCGTTCTGCCATGAATCTGGCTGGCATCGCCTAGTTGCTTTAACCCTCAATCAGATAAAGGCTCACCGACATATGGAAAAAGGCCAAGAATTGTACTCAGGGAAGGCGAAATCTGTTTTCCTTACTCAGGATCCCGCCCAGTTGATTATGGAATTTCGTGATGATACTTCGGCTTTCGATGGCGAAAAAATAGATCAGCTTGCCCGCAAAGGAACGGTAAACAACCGCTTCAATGCCTTTATCATGGACCACCTCGAAAGCCAGGGGGTCGCGACCCACTTCGAAGGACTTCGCAGCGACACGGAATCCCAGGTTAAGCGGCTGGACATGATTCCAGTGGAGTGCGTTGTGCGAAATATCGCAACCGGATCTTTGTGCAGGCGTCTTGGTGTTGAGGACGGTCTAGATCTCGTGCCGCCGACATTCGAATTTTTTCTCAAAAATGACGAACTGCATGACCCAATGATCAACGAATATCATATTGCCTCCTTCGGCTGGGCAACTCCTGAAGAGGTGGCGAGCATGAAAGCCCAAACTTTTCGAGTCAATGAGATCTTGAGCACGTTGTTTGCCGCAGGTGGGATGACCCTGGTCGACTTCAAGCTGGAGTTTGGCCGCTTCGGCGGACAACTACTGTTAGGTGATGAGTTCACCCCGGATGGGTGCCGCCTTTGGGACACCGATACCCGCAAAAAACTCGATAAAGACCGCTTTCGCCAGGGTCTGGGCGGTGTCGTCGAGGCCTACGAAGAGGTTGCACTGCGGCTCGGGGTCGATCTCGCAAAACCCGTCTCTTCCTGACCGGGCAGGTTGGGTAAGGCCGTGCTGATTCTGGGCGGCGCCTCTGCGGTATCCTCTTTTCGTCTAGAAAAACTGACCCATGATGCCGCCGGCCGGGGTCATCAGATAAAGAGCCTGAGGGCCTTTTTCTTTTACCTCGCAGACACGAGCGGCGAACTATCCTCAAATGACAAGGCCAGGTTGCGAAATCTGGTCGATGGCACTCAAGAACGCACGGAAGATGTTGTCGCTGCGGCGGGCGCTTTGCTGGTGGTTCCCCGCTGGGGAACACGCTCGCCATGGTCAACCAAGGCGAGTGAGATCGCGAAACGTTGCAGCCTTTCTGGATTGAGGCGCCTCGAACGCGGGGTTGCATGGCACTTTGATGACATGAGTCACGATGCCAAGACCCGTCAGTGCTTGGCCCAACTCGTTCACGATCCAATGATCGAGTCGATTGCCTCGGATCCTACCAAGCTCGCGCAAACTTTTTATACTGCGACTGCGGGGCCCTTGGGGTTCGTAGATGTCCGCGACGGTGGCCTAACGGCTCTTGAGGATGCTAATCGGCGCGAAGGGTTTGCGCTGAATCACGACGAAATCGCCTACCTCGTTGAAGAATTCAAGCGGCTCGGGCGCAACCCAACAGACGCTGAATTGATGATGTTTGCACAGGTAAATTCTGAGCACTGCCGGCACAA
>JAPKAJ010000314.1 GCA_028825345.1 Arenicellales bacterium
GCAAGCCAGCCCCGATGCAGTCGGTCTGCAGAGGTCACTGCCAGCAGACCCGCGCCGGGTTCGTACCGGGTTATTGCTTTGTGCGCTTCGAGCGCTTGGGGTGCCATGACGCCCATATAGGCGATGACTAGACTGGCACCGTCCGCTGGCGGATGCAGCCAGTATCCCCCTTCAATGATTTGATCGGCAAGGCCCGTATCCAGAGGGCGTTCGCGTTGGTCGATGCGACGAGTACTGAGGCGCAAATACACTGAACCGCCGCGTTGGTCACCCAAAAGATCACTGGGTTCGAGTGTTTTTTCCTCGGCCTGCAGGTGTTCGAATGACCAACGTAGAATGACCGCGAGTTCGTCGGCGTAAGCCGGTTCAAACGCGGAGAGGCCCGGTTTGGCCATGCCCAGCAGCGGTGTCGCGCTCGACTGGTGGGCGCCTCCTTCCGGCGCGAGTGAGATACCTGAGGGCGTTGCCACCAGGATAAATCGTGCGTCCTGGTAACACGCATAGTTCAGCGCATCGAGACCGCGTTCAATGAACGGATCGTAAAGCGTGCCGATCGGTAGCAACCGTTCTCCAAACAGGGAATGTGATAGCCCGGCGGCGGCCAACAGGATGAAAAGATTGTTCTCCGCAATACCAAGTTCCAGGTGCTGGCCTTTGGGGGAACTTTCCCACTGGCGAAGGGAGTTCACTTCCCCCTCGGAGAAAAGATCGCGCTGGGTACTGCGATGAAATAGCCCGCGACGGTTAACCCAACCGCCAAGGTTGGTTGAAACCGTGACATCCGGCGACGTTGTCACAATCCTTTCGGCCAGTGGGTCGTTGGCGCGCGCGATACCGTCGAGGATGCGCCCAAAGGCCTCTTGTGTGGAGGTCCGTTGGCTGCTCGGTATTTTCAGGGTCTCTGGCACCGGAATGGATTTGGACTGGTGACGCCGGGCTTTTTTTGTATTGAAGGGAATATGCTCGACGAAACGCTGCAGTAGCGTGTCGGCGATTGGCAGGCCCTCAAACGGTTCCCATTCGGCGCCTTCGGTGATGCCGTGCCGTTGCCGCATCGTATCGACTTGTTCAGGCGTCATTAAGCCGGCGTGATTGTCTTTGTGTCCGGCAAGTGGCAAGCCGTGTCCCTTGATGGTGTAAGCAAAAAAGCAGGTCGGTTGATCATCTGTAATCGCCTCGAACGCTTCGAGCACGCTCTCCATGCAGTGTCCGCCGAGATTGGTCATCAGTGTATGCAGGGCTTCGTCGTCATAGTGGCCAATCAGTTGCTGTACGCCTGAGCGAGAGCCAATGTCATCCAGCAGGCGTTCACGCCAGGCAGCCCCGCCCTTGTAAACGAGGGCCGAGTATTGCGTGTTGGGGCAGGCGTCGATCCATTGGCGAAGCGCTTCTCCCCCAGGGCGGGCATAGGCCGCTTGCAGCAGGCGACCGTATTTGATCGTTACGACTCGCCAGCCCATGCTGTTAAATAATCGGCTGAATCGATTGAGCAGGCGGTCTGAAATGACGGCGTCGAGGCTCTGTCGGTTGTAATCAATGACCCACCACAGGTCACGGACATTGTGTTTCCAGCCCTCTAACAACGCCTCATAAATATTGCCTTCATCGAGTTCGGCATCCCCCACCACCGCCACCATTCGGCCGCGCTCCGTAGCCCAGCCGTGGGCATCAAGGTAGTCCTGCACTAAGGCGGCGAAACTGGTCATGGCAACGCCGAGGCCGACTGACCCGGTAGAGAAATCGACATCGTCGATATCCTTGGTGCGCGATGGATACGACTGAGCGCCTCCTAAGGCGCGAAAACCGGCCAATTGCTCACGCGTCTGGTTGCCTAATAGATACTGGATCGCATGAAAGACGGGGCTACCGTGCGGTTTGACCGCCACTCGATCGTGCGGGCGTAGCGTGGAGAAATAAAGGGCGCTCATCAGCGTCACCATCGAGGCGGATGACGCCTGGTGACCGCCAACCTTGAGCTCGCCGTCACTCGAACGCAGGTGATTGGCGTGGTGAATCATCCAAACCGACAACCAGAGAACTTTCTGCTCCAGCGCTTTTAGTGCCGCCAGACGGTCTATGTCTGTGGCGGGAAAGATGGGTTCAGCATCGGGATCAAGCAGTGCGTGATTCATGGCAGAAACTTTGCAATCGCGTTTTTAGCAGTATATTTCGAACCCTTAAGCAGAGGATTTCTTTATTGCTAATAAATCGACTAATATAGCAATATTCATCCACGTATATAGTTTAAAAAGACAGATAATGCCTAAATCTCGCTTAGATTCAATCGATTTAAAAATTCTTAACATCATTCAGGGGGCGGCGCGTATTTCCAACACTGAGTTGGCTGAGCGCGTCGGTCTTTCCCCCTCGCCGTGCTGGCGGCGGGTTCGGGTGCTGGAAGAATCGGGCGTCATTCAGCGCTATGTCACCCTGGTAAATGCCGACGCCGTGGGCTTGCCAATCAACGTATTTGCCACGGTAACGCTGGAAAAGCAGGTAGAAGGCGCGCTGGAGCGCTTTGAAGCCGCGGTGGCTTCACGGCCAGAGGTGATGGAGTGTTATCTGATGACAGGCGAATTTGACTACTTGCTCCGCATTGTGCTCCCCGACCTCGCCGCATATGAGCGTTTTCTTATGGACCATCTCACTCGTATTCAGGGCATTGCCAGTATCAAATCCAGTTTTTCTCTAAAACAGGTTCAGTACAAGACAGCATTGCCTATTTTTGTTGTAACCTAGCGCTTATCAGCGGCTGAAATCTGCTTACTGGCATTGCGGCAAAGTTGTAACCGTATTAAGGTTGGGCCTGATCGTTTGCGACTGCGGTCGGATACGCAACAAAGTTACTCTTGTAGAAGATTGTCAATGAACAAATCTATCGGTTGGTTATTGGGCGGAATGTTGATTTTGACAGGGTGCTCTATGCCCTACTCATTTGATGCTGACGGTAACTTTTACTCTCAGGTCCCGCTGGCAGAAAAATACCCAGTCACACTGCAAAAGAAGATGCAGGCAGGTCACCACTGGAACGTCTTGGCTCAGATGGAGGGCGAC
>JAPKAJ010000315.1 GCA_028825345.1 Arenicellales bacterium
AGAAAGATTATCCAGCGGAAAAACACTGGTACGCGCGGCTTCCTGCAACCACTGCACCAGTGCGTTGTCCTCAAGATAAGTCATCTTATCAATACGGCCACTGAGATATTGCGCAGCACGGACTGCACGCGACGCGCCGGGCAGTCCGTATTCGCGCCCGATGACACGGGTAGTGCCGGGACTACAGGGCACCGACATGTAGTAGCCAGCCTTTTCGGGATAAAAATAGATCACCGCGTTAGGGAAAACGCCAAAGTACAGCCATTGGCGACGTGATTCCAAAGATAGTTCGGGAAAATCCGGCAACAAAGATTTGTAGCGGGCCACGCTCCACGAGCGCGCCGGATGTTCATCAACGGTAGCGGTTGAAACTGCAATATCGCCGATAAAATCATCGCGGTAGGAACGGCCGTAAAGGTCTTGCAGTGCTGGATGCGCGGCGGGTACATGGTACCCCTCGTTGTCCACATCGTGAAAGAATTTCCAGTTGTAATCCACCTCGGTCTGGTAGGGCTCCCCAAGCGGAGTCATATCGGCAAGGCGATAACACTGAACTCGAGCATTAATGGAGGCCAGTTGTCCCGATACCGAACGTCCCCCAGGCTCAAATCGAGTAAAGATCAGGCCGTTCCAGACCTCAAGTTCGAGCGCTGCCAGGCCGTTAGCTGTCTTATCCAAACCGGTAAAGGCCTGCGGTCGGGGGACACTTTTGAGCCGTCCATCCAGGCCATAGGTCCAGCCATGGAAAGGACAGCGCAGTACGTGACCACAATTGCCCTGCGCCTGCGGTACTACCCGTGACCCCCGGTGACGGCAGACATTATGAAAAGCGCGCAGCTGATTATCTTCGCCTCGGACCACCACCGCGCGCTCACCACCGGCTTCAAAAGTCAGGTAATCGCCTGGCTCAACAATGTCTGCCACATGGCCCACCAATAACCACTGTCCACGAAAAAGCTGAGCCATCTCGACCTCAAACAGCTCGGCACTGGTGTAAGTCCAGCCTGCTAGCATGCCGTTGCTCGTTGCAACAGGTTGTCGGTCGGTTTTACTAGAAATCAGGTCAGGTGCTGGATTGGGCCTCGGTTCACCCGGCAATACGCTTGCCAGGTAGCTCAAGCAAGTCCGACGGGCTTCCTCAAGGTCAATGGCATCGGGTGTCATCATGCACTGCTCCCAGAAACTATCAATCAACGCAGCGAAAGCGCGCGCGAGGGCAATTGGATCTGAGGCGTTGGACCTATTGCCCTGATACAGCCCTACGAACAGGCCTTCTACGCGATCTCGAATCGCCAATTCTCGAACACGAGCGGTTGCGTTGTAGTCATCACGGGCCTGGCTCTCTCCCATAAAGGCATACCAGACGGTTGCCCGGGCCGGCGTGCATAGTTTCGGATCCAACATAGCATCCACCAACGAGCGCAACGTATCGACTGGATCTTTGGGATCTTTAAAAGCCTGGTCTACCGCCTGTTCAAACTCTGCCGCCACTGACCGAAGCGTCTCTAACAGCAATTGCTCTTTAGTGTTGAAGTAGAAATTGACGATGCTCGTGGAAAGCCCGGCACGACGGGCTACCTTGGCCAATGTCAGACGGGACAAGCCCTCACGCCAAATGACTTCGATAGTGGCTTCGATCAATTGTGTCCGCCGCTCAATGCTCCCATTGGCAATGACAGGTTTAAAGCCAGTATTCATACTTATACCCCTTCCCTGACATGCAGAACGACAATGTTTGTACAAGTATACAGATGTACTGTATTGTCGTACAAACTGGTAGCGGCCAACCGCTTCCTTCGAAAGGTGTCAATCCTTCAGCAATAGGAAATTTCGCGAGTCAAAGTGCAGCCAGGCCTGATCACCCGACCGATCAGAACCCTGGTAATCCTGCTGAGAGACATCCAAGGTACTACCATCTCCCTGTAAGGGGCTGACCCGGTAATGGGTCGTGTCCCCAAAATATGAACTGGCTGTTAGGGTGACCGCCAACCCCCCTGGCGCTGGGTTATCACTCAGTGAAAGATTTTCAGGACGCACCGCCAATGTGACAGCGTCACCCGCGCGCACAGTCTGGTTATTTGAGTCGACCGACACAGACCCCAGTTCTGGTGACGAGACTAAGACCTGCTCACCAACGGATTCGATAATCCCATCGAGCAGATTCATCTGGCCGATAAAATCAGCCACAGCTCGGCTGCAGGGGCGTTCGTAGATCTCCCTTGGCGGCGCATTTTGAAGGATGCGACCCTCGCTCATAACCGCAATCCGATCCGATAAGGTCAGGGCCTCCTCCTGATCATGCGTCACAAATACGACGGTAATCCCAACCTGCTGTTGCAGTAGGCGAAGTTCGATCTGCATTTCCTCGCGCAGTTTCTTATCAAGCGCACCGAGCGGCTCATCCAGCAGCAAAACCTTGGGTCGTTTGATAAGTGCCCGCGCCAGGGCAACCCGTTGCTTCTGCCCCCCGGACATCTCATCGGCGCCCCGCTTTTCAAAACCTTCCAGCTGTACCATGCTCAGCGCTGCTGAGACCTTCTCAGCCTGGGCCTCTCGCGACAGTTTTTGCTGGCGCAATCCATAAGCCACATTCTGCTCAACATTAAGGTGGGGGAAGATCGCGTAATTTTGGAATACCATGTTGGTGGGACGCAGGTGTGCAGGCATATGGGTAACCTCCTGCCCCTCAATCATGACTTTGCCATCACTCGGTGTCTCAAATCCACCCAGAACACGCAACAGGGTCGTCTTGCCACAGCCTGAAGGCCCCAACAACGAGAAAAACTCCCCTTTTCGGATCGATAGAGAAATATTATCCACTGCTGTGACACTGCCAAACACCTTTGAAACGCTGGCTATCTCAATAAATGCATCAGCCAATGATCATATCTCCAGTTTGTGTCTCGGAGGTATTGCGTCGGCGAAACCACTCCGCCAGCAGGACAATAAATACACTCGCGATAAGGATGCAGGCCCCGAGCGCCAGAACGCCAGGTAATAACTTGGGAAAGCGTAGCTGATTCCACATAAACACGGGCAGTGTCGGATCAGTG
>JAPKAJ010000316.1 GCA_028825345.1 Arenicellales bacterium
GCTATCCCACGGCAGCTGGTAACACTAATTGGACTGATCACATGAGTGCGTTCGCTAGTCGGATAGATACCACTTCAGCTGACTTTGCTGCAAACCGAAAGGCGATGCTGCAAAAAACGGCAGCTGTTTGCAAAGTTATTGACCAAGTTGTCCAGGGCGGAAGTGAAAAGGCACGCCAGCGTCACGCCGCTCGGGGCAAGTTGCTCCCACGTGAGCGAATCGAAGGACTGCTCGACCCAGGCAGCACTTTTCTCGAATTCTCACAGCTCGCGGGCTGGAAGTTATACGAAGACGAAGTGCCTTGCGGGGGCATTGTCACAGGTATCGGCCAGATCCACGGACGACCTTGCATAGTAGTTGTCAACGATGCCACAGTGAAGGGAGGCACCTACTACCCGGTTACGGTCAAAAAACACCTCCGGGCCCAGGCTATCGCCGAACAAAATCGCCTGCCCTGCATTTATCTGGTCGACTCCGGCGGGGCCTACCTGCCCCGTCAGGATGAGGTGTTCCCCGACCGGGAACATTTTGGCCGAATATTCTTCAATCAGGCAAATATGTCTGCTGCAGGGATTCCCCAGATTTCAGTGGTCATGGGGTCGTGCACCGCCGGGGGCGCTTATGTACCGGCCATGTCAGACCAGGCTATTATCGTTCGCCGGCAAGGGACTATTTTTCTTGGTGGGCCGCCACTGGTAAAAGCGGCGACTGGCGAGGAAGTGAGTGCCGAGGCGCTCGGTGGTGCTGATGTGCATACTCGCATCTCTGGGGTAGCCGACTATCTCGCCAATGACGACCGTCATGCGCTGGAGTTAGCACGGGGTATCGTCTCTCATCTGAACCGCCCACCTCCCTCGGTCTTTCCCTGTGAGCCTGAGCCTGTCGACCCCATCCATGGGGTGGAAGAGCTTTACGGCATTATTCCAACTGATCCACGCCTACCATTTGATGCTCGTGAAATTATTTGCCGCATTGTCGACGCTGGCGAGTTCGACGAGTTTAAGGCGCGTTATGGCAAAACTCTGGTCTGCGGTTTTGCCCGGATTGGCGGCTACCCCATCGGCATTATCGCCAACAACGGGATTCTTTTTTCCGAATCTGCGCTCAAGGGCGCCCATTTCATCGAACTGTGCAGTCAACGCAAGATTCCACTGCTGTTTTTGCAAAATATTACTGGCTTCATGGTTGGTAGCCGCTATGAGCATGGAGGCATCGCCCGCGATGGTGCCAAACTGGTAACGGCGGTTGCTTGTAGCCGTGTACCCAAACTCACAGTAATCATCGGCGGCAGTTTTGGCGCTGGCAATTACGGCATGTGCGGCCGAGCCTATGACCCGCGATTCTTGTGGATGTGGCCCAACGCACGTATCTCCGTGATGGGTGGAGATACCGCAGCACAGGTATTGGCGCAAGTGCACCGCGATGGTGCCCAGCAGACTGGTCAGGAATGGTCCACCGAGGCTGAGGCACAATTCCGCTCTGCCATCGCCAGTCAATATGAGCACCAGGGGAGTCCGTTGTATGCCAGTGCTCGCCTTTGGGATGACGGAATCATCGATCCAACTGATACCCGCCGGGTACTATCCCTGGCGCTGGCAACTGTTCATAATGCGCCGATTGAAGATAGTCATTTCGGCGTATTTCGGATGTAGGCCCGCTAGCAGTACCCTCTCCTGTCCCCGGTAAATCAGCATGGACGAGATTCTCATTCCCAGAAAACTGAACCACACTGTAACCGTGGGCGGTATACGAATTGGTGGCAATGCCCCGGTGGTGGTGCAGTCAATGACCAATACCGAGACGGCAAACGTCGAAGCCACGACCCGTCAGATTTTGGAACTAGCTGAAGCAGGTTCGGAGATTGTACGCATTACAGTCGACACAGAGGCCGCTGCGCGGGCCGTGCCCAAGATCCACCATCGCTTACGCTCGGCAGGATGCGACGTTCCGCTGGTGGGTGATTTTCACTATAACGGTCACACCCTGCTGCGCGATGTTGGCGACTGTGCCGATGCGCTGGACAAATACCGAATCAACCCAGGCAATGTCGGTAAGGGTCAAAAACGCGATGTACGTTTTTGCCAGATGATTGAACAAGCCTGCCGCCGTAACAAGCCAGTACGGATCGGTGTCAACTGGGGCTCACTTGACCAGCAACTCCTGGCACAAAAACTTGATGAGAACGCTGCAACCCAGCAGCCACTCTCCCTGGAGGCGATCACCCGGGAAGCGCTGGTCGATTCGGCATTAAGCAGCGCAGCGCTGGCGCAGCGGGAAGGCCTTGATTCCAGCCAGATTATTCTCTCGGCCAAGGTCAGTCGCGTATCCGACCTTATTCAGGTTTATCGCGAACTGTCGCGCCGCTCGGACCTGGCATTGCATCTGGGTCTGACCGAGGCAGGCATGGGAGACAAGGGTGTCGTTTCGTCGACCGCCGCCTTGGCAATTCTGATGCACGAAGGCATCGGCGACACGATCCGGGTATCGCTCACGCCGCAGCCCGGTGAGAGCCGAACCCGAGAGGTTCGGGTTGCCCAAACAATACTGCAATCCCTTGGGTTGCGCAGTTTTTCGCCGCAGGTCATTGCCTGTCCCGGCTGTGGTCGAACCACCAGCGATTTTTTTCAGCACCTGGCAAGTGAGGTACAAGACCACTTGCAAGCACGCATGCCTCACTGGCGGGCGCGCTACCCTGGTGTAGAGTCGTTATCTGTCGCAGTGATGGGCTGCATAGTCAATGGACCCGGGGAGAGCCGTCATGCCGATATCGGCATTAGCCTGCCGGGCACCGGTGAGCAACCGGCGGCACCCGTCTACCAGGATGGAAAAAAAGTACTTACCTTGCGAGGTAACGATATCGCAGTACAGTTTGTCACTCTGGTCGAGAGCTATGTCCAAGATCGATTTGGATCCGATACCAGATCAACCCAGAAAGTCGACAAAACAACTACGGGGTAATCAATGCCGCAACGCGGCAGGCAGTTAAAAAAATCAGTCGGTGAAGCGCTGAAAAACCAGAGTTGCGTTGGTGCCACCAAAGCCGAA
>JAPKAJ010000317.1 GCA_028825345.1 Arenicellales bacterium
TTCCCGTTCATCATGTCCACCGCCCAATCCCGCGCCACGCTGGCGGCCTACAGCATCAATTTCGTCAATGAAGATGATGCAAGGTGCATGCTTTTTCGCCTGCTCAAACATATCCCGGACCCGGGAAGCGCCGACACCGACGAACATCTCGACAAAATCAGATCCAGAGATAGTGAAAAAAGGGACTTTGGCCTCCCCCGCAATAGCCTTCGCAAGGAGGGTCTTGCCGGTACCCGGACTCCCGGTCATCAACACTCCGCGTGGAATGCGTCCACCGAGTTTCTGGAATCGGGAGGGATCTTCCAAAAATTCAACCAGTTCGCCAACTTCTTCCTTGGCTTCGTCTACACCTGCCACATCTTCGAAGGTCACTTTATTTTTGTCTTCGGTAAGCATGCGCGCTTTACTCTTACCGAAGCTCATCGCACCCCGGCCACCGCCACCTTGCATCTGACGCATAAAGAATACCCAGACACCGATCAACAGCAGCAGCGGAAACCAGCTGATAAATATCTGCATTAACAAGGAAGGTTCTTCTTCCTTTTGCGCCTTGATGCCGATATCTGCTTTCAATAGATCGTTGACCATGCCAGGATCGCCAGGCGAATAGGTGACAAAACGTTCGCCATTTCGGGCGGTCACGTAAATCGCCGAGCCGTCGATCGTGACCTCCTCGATCGCGCCGCGCTCAACCTGATTGAGGAAAACCGAATAATCGATTTCCTGCCCGGACCGGGACTGTTGCGGCGCAAAATTATTGAAAACGGCCATCAGCACCATGGCGATAACCAGCCAGAGTACGAGGTTTTTGGTCAAATTATTCATGCGTTAGGATTACCAAGGCGTGAAAGGACTATGGTTTTTTTTAAAACTGGGGCAAACGCCCGCAAGGTCCAATTCTGAGAGTTTTTCCATTTAAATACAATTGAGCGCACTCGCCCTCCTTTTACCTTAAGGTGCTAATGGAGTGATAGTCTGCCTGATCGGACCTCGAGTCACGAGGTAAATCTCAGCGCTATGAGAGCGAGAAGCCGGGGGTTTGCGAATCTGGCAGCTGCGAAACAAGCTGTTGATCTCGTTGCGCAACCCCATCGCATGGGAGCCTTCGAATATTTTCGCCACAAAAGCCCCTTTTGGCCTAAGGCAAGACCACGCGAACCGACCAGCGGCAAGCACCAGCTCTTCCATTGCTGCCTGATCAACACTGTGCACACCACTTAGATTGGGGGCCAGATCCGATATTACAAGGTCTGGCTGGCGTGCGCCCAGCGCGTCATCCAGTTTTTGCCGAATATCTGCCCCGGTAAAATCACCCTTTATCTGAAAAACGCCGGGAATCGCGGCAAAATCCAGCCGGTCCAGGGCCACAACAAAACCTTCGGGGCCTACTTTTTGGACAGCGTACTGGCTCCAGCTGCCAGGCGCGGCCCCAAGATCGACTACCACCATTCCACGCCTGAACAACGAATCTTTCTTATCTAACTGTTCAAGTTTAAAAACCGCTCGGGAACGGTAGGCGCGGGCTCTTGCTTCGCGAACGTAAGGGTCTTTCTCCTGGCGGGCAGTCCAGGCCCGACTTCGCGCGGCACGCTTACTGGCCATGGCCACCAATGCTATGCTCAGGTTTCATACATCACCATTGTAGTTGAGTGTTAAATGGAACTGACCGGGAAACAACTGAACCATCTGCGAGGGCTTGCCCACCACCTCAAACCCGTGGTTACCGTCGGCGTTGCAGGCGCGACACCGGCCGTTAGCGTGGAACTCAAACATGCACTCACTGCTCACGAACTGGTTAAAGTGCGCTTGCCCTCCCTTTCAAAGCCCCAGAAGGCTGAACTTCTCGAGCGGCTATGCCAGGAGACCGGGGCCATCTCCGTTCAGCTAATCGGCCGGGTCGGCGTAGCATACCGGCCAGCGTCGATTCCGCGGATTCACCTGGCTTAGATATTCTAACGCTTGCCCATAAGCGCTATGTGCTTCATCGCGGTTGCTGTCGCGGTCCATCCGTCTTTCCCGTTCGTGGTCGCGGCCAATCGAGACGAAACATTCGATCGGCCTGCAGCTCAACTTGGCTTTTGGGAGGCCCATCCACAACTTGCCGCCGGGCGTGATCTGTTTGCCGGCGGCACCTGGCTAGGCCTTACTCGTGAAGGCCGCTTTGCTGCGCTGACAAACTGTGGAACCGAAAACGTCTCGCCCAAGCCAGGAGACCAATCGCGTGGGGTATTGGTGCGTGACTATCTGCTAAATCACTTGGAGACCCGTACCGCAATTGATGCCGGGTCGATCGAAACTCTGCACGGGTATGGTGGTTTCAACCTGGTTGCTGGCACCACCTCCGAGTTGAATTTGCTATGCAATGCGACCGGGTTTTCCAGCATGTGCTCCCAGGGTTTGATGACACTGAGCAACACCCCGCCACAGAGCCAATGGCCAAAGACCCGCCAGGGGAAAATCGAATTCTCTAGAATCCTTGAGCAAAGCGCTGATCATGGTACTCTGGTCGCCCGACTGTTTGATTTTCTGCGCGATCCAAGGCCACTCACCAATGGGTTAGAAGGGTCAATAGTAGATCCCAAAGAAAGCCACCAGCGGGTGTTATTTGTTGAGGGCGTAGCGTATGGCACTCGTGCCAGCACTGTGATTCTGATTGATCGGCGTGGACGGGTCACTTTCCAGGAGCGATCTTTTGACAGCGAGGCCAATTGTTTCGACGAGAGCGCACTCGAGTTTTCCCTCGAGCCTATGCCCGCCACAATACGCCCGTAGGTCCGGTGAACTAGGCTACCACCGGAGGTGGTCCGCAAATCCACCCTACGCGCTCATTCGCCGGGCTGAGCCTGCTGTAAACGGGCTGCGGCCTTGACCAAGGCTTTGCGGTGAATAAAAAGCTGGATTCTTCGACCGCCAAGTTCGTGGAACAGATAGGCAGCCCGTACTCCAGCCAGGAGCACTGCGCGAACCTGTACCGGTATCTGCTCAGTTTCGAGGTAACGCTGATCGCCGCGAACCATGATCTTTGGAGAAATATGAC
>JAPKAJ010000052.1 GCA_028825345.1 Arenicellales bacterium
GGGGGTGGACAGACAGACCGGGTACCGTGACACACTGGCCGGGTGGGATACTGGTTATGTTTCCAGGCCGAAATGCGGTCAACGGTCGATTGGTGATGACACCGGGTGATATCAATCTTACGTTCAAACGTTATATCGAAACGCCGATCACCTTAGTTATCGAGCACGATTATGTAACCCAGGTTGAAGGCGAGGGACTCGATGCACAGTTGATGCGTGAGTATTTCTCGGCCTGGAATGACCCTGAGGCTTATGGAGTCTCCCATGTCGGTTGGGGGCTGAATCCTAGTGCACGCCACGAAGCGTTAACCCTGTACGACAAACATGATATCAACGGCACTGAACTGCGGGCGCTTGCGGGAAATTTTCTGTTTTCAACAGGTGCTAATGAATTTGCCAAACGATTCACGCTGGGTCACTTTGATCTGCCGATGATGGGGTGCACAGTCGCTTTAGATGGGGTGCCGGTCGTTGAAGGCGGCCAGCTGGTTGGAGCGGAATCGAGTGAGTAAGGTCGACTATATCGAAACCGGATCAGGTCCGACGGTGATGTTCCTGCACGGCATCGGTGGCAGAGCATTTGGTTTTGAGTATCAGCTGCCGTTTTTTGCCCAGGCGGGGTTTCATGCGGTAGCCTGGGATATGCCAGGATATGGCCAGTCGGATTCGCTACAAGACATGACTTTTCCGGCCCTGGCGCACGCCCTGCTTCGGTTGGTAGACGACCTCGGTGTCGATACGGTGCACGTGGTTGGGCACTCTATCGGTGCTATGGTGGTGCAGGAGTTCGCCCGACATCACCAGAACCGGCTGGCGACGCTGGTGTTGGCCCAGACCTCGCCGGCATTCGGCAATCCATCGGGTGATTTTCAGAAAAAATTTGTCGCTGATCGTCTAAGACCACTGCAGGAGGGCAAGACCATGGCTGATATCGCCGAAGACGTCATTCCCGAGTTGATGGCAGCAAGCGCGTCAGGCGATGCCCTGGCGCTGGCCAAGGACTGCATGAATCAGATCCCGCCTGATACCTACAGCGCAGCGATGCAATGTATTGTGACCTTCGAGGGTCGGGATAACCTACCTAAAATCACACTACCGACACTGGTGTTGGCGGGCGATCAGGATCGAAACGCGCCCGCGTCCATGATGGAGAAGATGGCCTCGAAGATTCCAGGCGCTGAGTATGTTTTGCTCACTGACACAGGGCACCTGGCACCCATAGAGAATGCACAAGGATTCAACAGCACGGTGCTCGAATTTGTTCAACGACATCAACAAGACTTGGAGTCATAGGTATGAAAACTGATCCAGTAGATGACCGACCTGATGCACCGATGTTTGAAGCAGGTGCCTGGGGACTGAGCACTCAGGAGAGTGAGCTTTCAACCGTGGCAAGAGAACTTGGTCAGTCCCGGTTTGCCGGGCGCGCCGCCGGCTACGACCGGGATGCATCATTTCCGACCGAGAACTATCGGGATATGCACAAGGCGGGACTGCTCGGAATATGTATACCCCAAAGTGATGGCGGGCATGGGGCACCGCTGCGATGTTATGCCCTGGCGGCAGCAGAGATTGGGCGCTACTGTGGTGCCACTGCGCTGACTTGGAATATGCATGTAAGTTCCTGTTTGTGGTCAGGTGCACTGACAGACGACCTTGATATGGACGATGCGACTCGGGCGCAGCATCATCAGAATCGCTCGATACACTATCGGCGAATTCTAGATGATGGCGCAATCTATGCACAGCCGTTCTCTGAAGGTGGTGCGGCCGCATCGGGTGCCGTTGCGTTCGGTACCACGGCCCGTAGAGTTGAGGGGGGTTGGCAGGTAAACGGCAAGAAAATTTTCGCCTCTCTCGCAGGTAATGCGGATTACTATGGCGCACTGTGTACCGAATTGCTCAACGACGATGATCGCCCCAGCCGGCGAAACACACTTTACCTGGCCATTCCTGCGGCGGCCGATGGGGTTCGAGTCACCGGTGACTGGGACCCGATGGGTATGCGAGCGACGGTGAGTCGCACACTGCTGTTTGAGGATGTTTTTGTGCCTGACGGATCCGAACTGATGCCACGCGGGATTTACTATCAGGCAGCAAGTCAGTGGCCACACATGTTTCTGACGCTGTCGCCTGCTTACCTTGGTTTGGCTCAAGGCGCTTATGACTTTACGGTTCGGTACTTGCGCGGTGAACTGCCGGACATGCCACCAACAAAGCGAAGGATGTATCCAACTAAACAACTGGCGGTTGCACAGATGCGGGTGATGCTGGAGCAGACCAAGTCGGTCTGGTTTCAGGCGATGAGCGAAGCACGCCGAAGCCCGACTAAAGATCAGGTGATGCGGGCTTACGTTGCGCAATATACCGTTATGGAAAATGCCAATGAACTGGCTCAACTCGCAATTCGTACCTGCGGCGGCCAATCCATGCTCAAGGCCTTGCCGCTGGAACGGATTTATCGGGATTCGCGCTGTGGATCATTGATGCTGCCCTGGACCGCTGAACTGTGCCTCGACAAACTGGGTCGGGATACGCTTTACGAAGCTGGTGAGACGGATGAATCATGAGCCAGAATATCTGTCAGTGGATCGAGACTCACGCTGACTTTGTTCCTGAAAAACTGGCCGTTCGGTTCGAAGGGCGGGAGATCACCTACCGCGAACTGCTGTCGCAGATCACCCAGACAGCAGCGGTTCTCAAGGACGTCTATGGCATTGGTCGGGGAGAGCGTGTTGCCTATTTAGGTTTTAATTCCCCTGAATTGCTGGTGCTGCTGTTTGCCTGCGCCCGACTGGGCGCTTTGTTGTTACCGCTCAACTGGCGACTGGCGCCTTTGGAGCAGGCCTATATTCTGGAAAATGCCGTGGCCAGGATACTGGTCTGCGATGATGATCATAAGATGATTGGGCATCAGTTATCGGATAAGGTGCCGGGTTGTGTGGCCTGCGATCACGCTGATATCGCTACCGTGACAGACGATGTACACGATTGTGTAGATCGTGATCCAAAGGTTGATCTCATGACGCCCGTATTGTTGGTATATACCTCCGGTACGACCGGTCGGCCCAAGGGCGCAGTACTGACGCAGCAAGCTGTATTGTTCAATGCCCTGAACAGTGTGCATATGCATGATCTGGATATCTCGGATCACATTCTGACTGCACTGCCGATGTTCCATGTGGGAGGGCTCAACATTCAGACCACACCTGCCCTTTATGTTGGTGCGACGGTTACGTTACAACGACGCTTTGAGCCGGCCACGGTGTTGTCAGCCATTCGCGATCTTCGCCCGACCCGACTTGTGCTGGTCCCGGCTACCATCATGGCACTGGCCGAGCATCCGGACTTCAAGAGAACAGACTTTAGTTCAATTCGGTCAGTGACCACAGGATCAACTATTGTTCAGAAGTCGGTGATCGATATTTTCCACGACCGCAACGTTCCGGTTATCCAGAACTACGGCTTGACAGAGACCGGCCCCGTTGCACTTTACCTTCGTATTGATGATGCTTTCAGCCGCGTTGGTTCAACGGGCCGTGGGGCGCTGCATACGCGCTTTCGAATCGTCGATGACGAAGATCGGGATGTGCCCACGGGACAGTCGGGTGAGCTACTGCTGCAAGGGTCGAATGTGCTCTTGGAATACTGGCGTGATCCAGCAGCGACCCGTCAGGCACTGCAGGACGGATGGTTCAGGACAGGCGATATAGGTTACTGCGACAGTGATGGCTATGTGTATATCAATGATCGGAAGAAAGACGTGGTGATTTCTGGTAGTGAAAATATATATCCTGCAGAGCTCGAACACGTTTTAGATCAGATGGAGGGCCTGATCGAGGCCGCTGTAGTGGGTATGCCAGATAACAGGTGGGGTGAGGTACCTGTGGCGGTGATTGTGCCAGATTCAGCCTGTGATATTGACAAAGCCAAGGTGTTGTCGTGTTTCGATGGTGTGCTGGCTCGGTTTAAGCATCCCAAGGCCGTATTTAGTATCGATGTACTGCCCCGCAACGTGATGGGCAAGGTGCTTAAGCATGAGTTGCGGCAGATGCTGACCGATGAAATGTCGACACAGGCAGACTTGGGCGCTGGGCGCAAGCGGGGTAAACTGGCGCGGGTTCTCTAGTGTCGATTACTCATCGTCGTGAGACCTCGGGGGTCGTTATAATTACCAGTTCTGTTGGTCCAGGCTTTTGTGGACATTTCTTCATCACAATCTGTTGAAACCATGATTCGAACTCTATTTCTGCTTTTTCTCGCGACCGTATTGTCTGGATGCGGGTTTCACCTGCGTGGACAGGTTGAACTGGCTTCTGTCATGTCGGCACCGTGGGTTACGGGTCAGGACCCAGAGTTGGTTATTGACCTGCGCCGGGGCCTGCGCCAAAGCGGTGTTGACCCGGTTAAGGATTCAGCAGCCGCTACGGTGTTTATTGATCTGGCCACCGTGGAATACAGTCGTTCAGTTAAATCTGTCGATAGCAAAGGCATTGCCACTGGTTATACCTTGCAGTACAACGTGATCTACCGCGTTGTCGAGCCCAGCGGCCAGGCACTGATCGCTAACAGTCAACTGTCATTCAGTCGTGATCTCATCTACCAGAGCACTCAGTTATTGCAAAAGAAAGAGGAAGAAAAAGCACTAAAGGCCTCTATGCGTGACGAGATCGTAGGACGGATTATCCGCCGGTTGAGCAGTGTTGCCTTGAACATCCAGTCGCCTGCGGTGGGTCTGGTTGTCCCAGTCTGAGCACTCTCGGTGGCGTAACTCAGACCGGAGATCTTTTTGCGCATAGCGCCACCCTCCCTCACTGGTCGTCTTGGCAAGGGCCTGGACAATGTCTACCTGTTATTTGGTACCGAGCCACTACTGATTGAAGAAAGTGCCGATGCTATTCGTGCTGCGGCGCGCCAGCACGGGGTGGAGGAGATACTGCGTTATACCGCCGGAGTGGATCTGGACTGGCAGCAAATCAGCAGTGCCAGTCGATCCCTGTCATTGTTTGCCAGTGCCCGGTTACTGGAAATTCGCCTGCCTAGTGGCAAGCCCGGTGACGCGGGCGCGCGCACGCTCAACGACTTTCTTGCCGACAACGACCCCAGTACGCATCTGGTATTGATTCTGGGTCGTGTTGACAAGAGCACGCAGTCCAGCAAGTGGTTCAAGGCGCTCGAATCGCATGGGATCGCGGTCGAGGCGCGGGCGGTGACCCTGGCACAACTGCCGGGCTGGATCGACCAGCGCCTGCGCGCGCAGGGCATTAAAGCGACCCGCGGGGCGATAGAGCGCCTTGCTTATTATTCAGAGGGAAACCTGTTGTTCGCAGCGCAGGAGATCAGCAAACTGCCTTTGTTGCTTGGATCGGATCGGGAACTCGACGAAACACTGCTCGATACCCTGGTCAGTGACCAAGCACGCTTTTCGGTTTTTGCATTGGCCGATGCGGCGCTCGCGGGTAATGCGCCGCACGCCTTGCGTATGTTGTACGGTTTGCGTCGGGAAGGCTCTGAAGCGGTGTTGGTGAGTTGGGCACTGGTGCGCGAGACCCGTGCCCTATACAAGATGGCCATCGAATTGGCGGCAGGGGCAAATCGTCAGTCGCTGTACCAGCAGCACCGGGTATGGCGTAGCCGGATGCCCTGTATCTCGGCGGCTTTGACTCGACTGGACACCGCCCAGTGGGCACGCGTGCTGCATAGTCTGGCGATTGCCGATCAGGTACTCAAAGGCCAACGTCAGGCACCTGGGGGTGTCTGGGCCGAACTGGAGCGGGTCGTGCTGTTGCTTTGTGGTATAAATACGCTTGATGCGAATTACGCTATAAATCATTGAAAGGATGAATAAAATATCCATGGTATCGGGCGAGATCAGCGACTGGATGCACAAGTCGGGCGAGGCGGCCCGTTCGGCGGCCCGACTTGTGGCAAGGGCCAGCACGGGGCAAAAAAATGCGGCATTGGAAGCTATGGCGCAGCAGATTCTTAGCGCACGCGAGCGCATTGGCGAGGCCAATGCTGCGGATCTCAAGGCGGCTCGCTCAACCGGGCTGTCGGCCGCTTTGCTGGACCGGCTTGAATTGACCCCGGCGCGTATTGATGCCATGGCACAAGGATTGGCTCAGATTGCTCGTCTGCCGGATCCGGTGGGTGAGGTCAGCGAGATGAGCGCACAGCCTTCAGGTATTACCGTAGGGCGTATGCGGGTACCTCTGGGGGTGATCGGTATCATCTATGAGTCGCGTCCCAATGTGACTGCTGATGCTGCTGGATTGTGTTTGAAATCAGGTAATGCAGCGATCTTACGTGGCGGGTCAGAAGCGTTGAACTCGAACCGCGCCATTGGCGAGTGCCTGTCTCAAGGGCTTGCCGATGCCGATTTGCCGACAAGCGCGATTCAGGTGTTGCAAACGGCTGACCGCGCTGTGGTCAGCGCTATGCTGACCAGCCCACAATTCATTGATGTCATTGTGCCTCGTGGGGGAAAAAGCCTGATCGAAAAGGTCAGCGCCGAATCGCAGGTGCCAGTGATCAAGCACCTGGATGGCAACTGCCATGTCTTTATTGATGATGACGCCGATCTTTTGAAGGCAGTGGAGATTGCCTTCAATGCCAAGTGTCGCCGCTACGGTATCTGTGGCGCTATGGAGACTTTGCTGCTCGGCGCTGGCATCGCCAGCGCCGCGCTTGAAAAGCTCCTGCCCCGGTACCGAGAAGCCGGGGTGGAACTGCGGGGCTGTGAACGTACCCGCGCTTTGGCGCCCGAGTGTATCCCCGCGAGTGAGGTTGACTGGCAGACTGAATTTCTTGCCCCGGTGCTGGCAGTGCGCATTGTCGATACCCTGGACGAGGCGATGGACCATATCGCGCGTTACGGTTCCGGGCACACAGATGCCATCGTGACCGATAACTTGCCCAAGAGTCGGCGTTTTGTGTGCGAGGTTGATTCCAGTTCAGTCATGGTCAATGCATCAACACAATTTGCCGATGGTTTTGAATATGGCCTGGGTGCAGAAATCGGCATCAGTACCGACAAGCTGCATGTGCGCGGACCGGTTGGGCTTGAAGGACTGACCATTCAGAAATATATCGTCTATGGTGACGGCAGCATCCGCTCCTGAGCCACTCCGGCATCGCCTCTTTGTCTGAATCGTCCAACGCTCCGCTGATCGTTTACGGCGGCACCTTTGATCCAGTGCACCTGGGACACCTGCACACCATCACCGCGGTCAGCGACCGGCTCGGCGGGGCCGAGGTTCTGTGGCTGCCAGCGGGCCAGCCGCCGCACCGGCCAGCGCCTGCGGCGAGCGCAGAACAACGCCTGGCGATGCTGAAAATAGCGATCGCCGGAGAACCTCGTTTTGTTATCGACACGCGTGAACTGCGCCGCCCGGGGCCGTCCTATACGGTCCTCAGCCTGGCAGAGCTCAAAACACAGCACCCGGACCGATGCCTGTGTCTGGCATTGGGGCTGGACGCGGCTTTGGCATTGCCCGATTGGCACCGGTGGGAAGAGGTTCTGCAACTGGCAAGCATCCTGGTGATGTTCCGCCCCGGCTGGTCGTTACCGGATCCGTTGCCGCCGTGGTGGGTTGCAGGGGATCTTGCCAGTGCTGACGATGTGACACTGTACGAAGCCGGATGGATGACAGCAATTGAAGTGCCGGCCGTGGATATATCAGCCGCCATGATCCGGCTTGCCCTTGCCGGCGGCAAGACCATCGACCGGCAAGTGCCGGTTGCCATCGCTCAATACATAGAGGAACATGAACTTTATGAGTAAACCACCCGAACTGCCCTTGGCAGATATACGCCAATGGATTACCCAGGAACTAGATGACGCCAAGGCCGAGAGCATTCAGGAACTGGATATCCGTGGCCTGACCGAGATCGCTGATTGGATGATTGTGGCCAGTGGTACCTCGAGCCGGCACGTGCTGGCCTTAGCGTCGCGATTGCGTGCCGCGGCGGCGAAGCAAGGTTTCAAGCCGATCGGTGTTGAAGGCGAGAACAATGGTGAGTGGGTCTTGCTGGACTTCGATGACCTGATAGTGCACCTGATGCTACCCGCGACGCGGAGTTTTTACGATATCGAAGGTTTGTGGAATGACCGTCTGGGATCGCGGCTGAAAAGCGCAAGAGAAAGCCAGGCAGACGGTTGAAGCTGTGCAACTGAAACTGATTGCGATCGGTCGGCGTATGCCGACCTGGGTCAGTCAGGGGTTTGTTGATTACGCCGGTCGCCTGCGTTCTGGGTTTAGCCTGGAGCTGGTCGAGATCGATGCGTCCCGGCGCACGCGCAATGCAGATATTGTGCGATTGGTGCGTGAGGAGGGCGAACGCCTGTTGCGGGCGGTACCGTCCGGTTGGCGTTGCATCGCGCTCGATCCGGCGGGGCGCACCTACGATTCTGAATCACTGGCCAAGCATCTTGGACAGTGGCTGAGCGATGGTCGCGATGCGGCCCTGCTGGTGGGAGGCGCCGAGGGATTGTCCGGCGAAGTGCTCGATGCGGCTGATGAATGTTGGTCGCTGTCAGCGCTGACTTTGGGTCATCCGCTGGTGCGGGTCGTCATCGCCGAACAACTCTACCGGGCCCATGCGATTCTTGCGGGACTGCCGTATCACCGATCGGGGCGGGTATCGTGAGCACGCGCTTGTGTCTGGCCTCGCAGTCGAGTCGACGGGGGGAATTGTTGCGCCAGGCCGGATTTGATTTTTTGGTGTTTGCGCCCAAGGTCGATGAGTCGGCGCAGCCTGGAGAATCACCCCAGGCACTGGTCGAGCGACTCAGCATCAGTAAGGCACAGGCCGCAACCACGGCTATGGCAGATGCGCCCAGCCGGCCCCTGGTCTGCCTCGCTGCGGATACGGTTGTCGTGGCCGATGCCCAGGTGCTGGGCAAGCCGAGCGATGCCGCCCATGCAAAGGAGATGCTGTCAGGCCTTTCCGGGCGTTCCCACGAAGTGCTGACCGCGATCACGGTGGCGGCGGGCCTAGAACTGCATTCGCGGGTTGTGACGAGTACGGTAACATTCCGCCAGTTTTCTGATCAGGATATACAAGCCTACTGTGCAACCGGCGAACCCTTGGACAAAGCAGGGGGATATGCGATTCAGGGCTTTGCCGGTGTGTTTGTGCAGTCCTTGTCGGGCAGTTATTCAGCGGTGATGGGCTTGCCGCTTTGCGAAACTGCTGGCCTGCTGGCTGCTGTGGGTATTTGGCCGCGCTGGCGGCAGAACGGGAATGTGCAATGAGTGAAGAGTTGCTGGTCAATGTGACGCCCCAGGAAATCCGGGTAGCGGTGATCGAGAACGGCGGCCTGCAGGAAGTGCATATAGAGCGCAGCCGCAGCCGCGGTATTGTCGGCAATATCTACAAGGGAAAGGTCGTGCGGGTATTGCCCGGCATGCAGGCTGCTTTCATTGATGCCAGCCTCGAGCGCACCGCCTTTTTGCACGCGGCAGACATGGTATCGCACCGCGGTAACGGGCCTGCCAATGGCGACAACAAAGAGCCCCACGCTGGGGTGCAGCACCTGGCTGGGCCCCAGCCGGACATCAGCGAGTTGGTTCATGAAGGGCAGGAGATTGTGGTTCAGGTTGTGAAAGATCCGATCGGCAGCAAGGGTGCACGGTTGACCACGCAACTGTCGATTCCATCGCGTCATCTGGTCCTTTTGCCCGATTCGTCGCACCGGGGGATTTCCCAGCGTATCCAGGATGCCCATGAACGAGACCGTTTAGCCCAGGCTCTAGAGGCCGCCTTGGAAAAATCGCCAATGAGCGGGGGTTTCATCGTGCGCACCGCAGCCGAATCGCAGCACGGCATTGATTTTTTGGCAGACGTAGAATTTCTGCGTCGCAGCCGCGAACAGATCGAGAAGAAAATGGCGACTGCCCGCGCTGGCGATCTGATCCATGCTGATTTGCCGTTGTCATTACGGGTCATCCGAGATCTCGCACGTGACGATGTAGAAAAGATCCGGGTGGATTCACGGGAGACCTTTGCCATGGTGCGCCAGTTCGCCGTTGATCTGATGCCCGAGATGGTTGATCGAATCGAGTATTACCCCGGTGAGCGGCCGATCTTTGATCTTTACTCGGTAGAAGACGAAATCCAGCGCTCGCTGGAGCGCACGGTGTTGCTGAAGTCGGGAGGCTCACTGGTCTTTGACCAGACTGAGGCGATGACCACAGTAGATGTCAACACGGGGGGTTTTGTTGGCAAGCGTAATCTGGAAGAGACGCTGTTCAAGACCAATATGGAGGCGGCCCAGGCGATCGCCCGGCAACTGCGTTTGCGCCATATTGGTGGAATCATCATCGTCGATTTCATCGACATGGTCGATGAGGAACACCGTTGCCAGGTCATGAGCGCCCTCGAGCGCGCCCTCGCGCGGGACCGGACACGCTGTCATATTGCGGATATGTCGGCGCTGGGGCTGGTCGAGGTCACCCGCAAGCGGACCCGCGAAAGCCTCGAACGTATGATGAGCGAGACTTGTCCAACCTGTCAGGGCCGCGGCACGCAGAAAACAGCGCAGACCCTGTGTTACGAGATCTTTCGAGAGATTCTGCGTGAAGCGCGCGCATTCGAGGCCAAAGGTTACCGGGTTATGGCGTCTCAGGCGGTGATCGACATGCTGTTGGACGAGGAGTCGACTGGGCTTGGCGACCTGCAGGCATTCATCGGCAAGCCGATCCATCTGCAGGTCGAGCCGGCGCACCACCAGGAAAGTTACGACGTGGTGCTGATGTAAGCGATGTCCGCGCCCACTAAAGGCAGGCACTGGCCCGGCTTGTGGTTCGGCCTGGCGCTGTTTGCCTGTGGTTTTGCCGCGTTGGCACAAAGCGATGTGACCCAGATCCAGGTTGACGCCCAACTGGACCGGGAACAGTGGCCCGCGCAGCCGACAACCCCAGCCCTGTTGGCGCTCAACCCTGTACAGCAGGTCTTGTCGCATTTTGAAAGCACACCAACCTGTCGGATCACCATCCGCTATGCCGCCGGGGATGCGGGTAAGTCCTGGGCTCGGGATCTTCGAAACTGGCTGGTGTCTTTTGGGGTTCCGCTGTCCGATATCAAAGTTGAGCCAGCCGCAGGCTCCCTCGAGGGCCTGCAACTCGTGCTGGAGAAGTCGAATCCGTCAACAACCCACTAAGTGTATCCCCCGATGAGCGATTCAAATCAGAAACTGATTTTTGCGGCCGTACAGATGAATTCGACTGCGGTGCTGCAAGAGAACCTCGATTGTGCACGAGGCTTTATTGAGGAGGCCGGGGCGGCAGGTGCGGACATCGTGGTCTTGCCCGAGAACTTTTCATTGATGGTTGCCACGGGCCCCCAGCGCCGCGATGCGGCCAGGCGGGCTGATGAGGTCGAAGCTATGCTCTCCCGGGTCGCACGGGACCAGGGCGTGGTGATTGTTGGTGGCTCGACACCCTTACCCGCCGCCGATGGGCGAGTAACCAATACCTGCCTGGTATTCGATCGTTCAGGCGAAAGAATCGGCCGGTACGACAAGATGCATCTATTTGATGTTAGTGTCTCAGCCGAGGAGTCCTATCAGGAGTCGAGCTATATTGCACCGGGCAACAGCCCGCTTGCCGTGACCACTGAAGGCCTCACGTTGGGCATCACGATCTGTTATGACCTGCGCTTTCCCGAGCTGTACCGATACCTGGGAGAAGCTGGGGCAGAAATTTTCACTGTGCCTTCGGCTTTTACCGTACCTACAGGCCGCGCACACTGGCACACCCTGTTGCGAGCCCGGGCTGTAGAAAACCTGGCCTGGGTGATCGCCCCGGCTCAGGTTGGCACGCACTCGGGTAAACGCAAGACTTTCGGTCACAGTCTCATCATTGACCCATGGGGCGATATTCTCGCCGAGCATATGGGTGGCCCGGGTGTGATTCTGGCCGAGGTCGACCGGGATCGGGCACGTAAAATGCGTCGCCAGTTTCCAGCGTTGCAACATAAAGTACTGAAATGACGTATTTGGTTTGTGATTTTTTCGAACGTTAGCGCTGCCAGGCAAGAAGCTTCTCACGATTGGAGAGTTCCTCACATATGAATAGGAGTTTTATTACGTATGTATAGACAGTGTTAAAACGGATACCCCGCCACGAATTTTGTTGTCTCAGATGAAAAGATTGATATTGGATTCGCCAGCATGCTCGAAATAGGTTGCCGCCCCGCCTAGATCGATCTCGT
>JAPKAJ010000053.1 GCA_028825345.1 Arenicellales bacterium
CCTCGAATCATCAACTGTGCCTCGACGGTACTGAAACCGCCAACTTCCGGTGTGCCGGTACCTGAAGCATAGACCGGATCCAGGCCATCTACGTCGAAGGTAAGATATGAGGGACCCTCACCCACTACGCGATGAATCTCTTCGATTACGGCCTTGACGCCCATCTCGTAGAATTCGTCCATATAGATCACCCGCATCCCCGTTTCATGACTGAACTGCCACTGATCAAGATCGTTCAGTGAACCACGGATGCCGATCTGGATGGTGCGTTTCGGGTCTACCAGGCCTTCCTCGACGGCGCGACGAAAAGGTGCTCCATGGTGAAATTTCGAACCCAAATAATCATCTCCAGTATCGCAATGGGCGTCGAAATGTATCAGTCCCACCGGAGCATCCGCGGCAATCGCCCGAAGAATCGGTAAAGTGACCGAATGATCGCCTCCGGCGGAGACCGGAACGATGCCATCTGAATTAACCTGAGCGAAGAACGCCTGGATTTCGTCCAGGCTTTTTTCCAGGTGAAAAGGCGATTGCACCCAGGCGTCCCCCAGGTCTGCGACAGTACATATGTCATGAGGGGCTATGCCGCTGGACTGGTTACGTCGACGCATAAGGCTCGACTGGTTGCGGATTTCACGTGGTCCGTGCCGGGCTCCAGGACGATTGGTCACACCGCCGTCAAAGGGCACCCCAATGAGACCGATGTCGATCCCCTGCCAAGTTTCCCGATAGGGCGCACGCATAAAAGTAGCCAAGCCCGTGTAACGTGGGCGCTGAATTGGATCCTCGTAGGCCTCGTATTGATACATGAATCCTCCTTCCAGGAAACCTTTTTAATTGAAACAGCCCCACAAGAATGCCCTTTTTGATGGTAACTATGCAACCCCATGGCAATACTTAACTGCACTCGGCGCGCGACCGAGGGTTCGAGCCAAGACCTAATCAACCTAAAAACCCCATCATGCATAATGCCCCACGGTCAACGTCTCTTCGAAATTATGCTGCCAAGCAACAACTAACTGATGAATAACATACTCTTCGATGCTGGCCCTCGAGACCTGTTGCTAGATCTTTTTTCCCATGCCGTGGCGCGGGCCGATCCATCAGGAAATATGGCCGGTTCGCTTCCACAACCCCCCACAGGGAAAGTCGTAGTCGTCGGCGCCGGAAAAGCAGGCGCATCAATGGCACAGACCTTGGAAAAAGTCTGGCCCGGGCCACTGGAAGGCATCGTGTTGGTGCCTTATAACCACGCCCTTGACTGCAATTTGATTGAGATCATTGAAGCTGGGCATCCTGTTCCTGACTCTGCCGGGCAGGTGGGCGCACAGCGCATTTTTGACCTTGCCTGCAGCCTTGGTCCGGACGATCTTCTGCTGTGTCTATTATCGGGCGGGGGCAGTTCCCTGCTGAGCTTGCCGCTACCGGGCGTCAGTCTGAAACAGAAACAGTCGATCACAAGCCAATTATTGGTCTGCGGTGCATCGATTCACGAAATCAACACTGTCCGCAAACACTTATCTCACATCAAAGGAGGACGCCTGGCTCAGGCAGCGTACCCGGCCCGAACCGAGAGCCTCCTTATCTCCGATGTTCCCGGTGATGACCCTGCCACTATTGCCTCTGGCCCAACCACAGGCGACCCGACAACCATCGATCAGGCCGTGGCCATACTGGCAAAGTATGCAATCAAGGTTCCAAAAGCAGTAGATACTGTACTTAGGGCCCCGGCATCCGAAAGCCCCTCACCAGGACACGTCCATCTCAGTCACTCAAGGCTGTCTATTATTGCCACGCCCGCCGAAGCGTTGGCTGCTGCTGGTGCACATGCGCAGGAACGAGGGCTAACGGTCATCAACCGCGGTGACGCCGAGGAAGGCATCGCCCGCGAACTCGCGTGTGTCCATTCGCGGTTGGTTATCGATTCCGATCAATTTTGCGGGACTGGCCCCAAGACCGTGATGCTATCCGGGGGAGAAACCACAGTTGTGGTCAAGGGGCAAGGAACCGGCGGGCGCAATCAAGAATACCTGCTAGCTCTGGCGATCGAGTTAAATGGTATGGATCACATTTTCGCGATCGCCTGTGATACCGACGGGATTGATGGCGCGAGCAAGGTCGCCGGCGCCATCATCACACCCGATACGCTCAGCCGGGCCAAGTTGCTCGGTCTAAATCCGGGAACTTACCTTGCTGATAACAATGCCGGCGCATTTTTTGAAGCACTCGGTGACACGGTAGTCACGGGCCCGACCCGAACCAACGTTAATGATTTCCGGGCGATAGCCTGTTTTCGAGGCCCAGGTTGATTTATTATTGACAACAAAATCAAGCGACGGACTCTTTATGGGAAAACGACTAAGCAAGATCTACACCCGAACCGGTGATGATGGCACAACAGGGCTGGGTGATGGCTCCCGGGTACCAAAGACTTCGGCCCGAGTCGAAGCTATGGGTGAGGTTGATGAACTAAACAGTCTGATTGGGCTTATGATGACTGAATCCCTACCCGATCACATCGATGATTTCCTTGTTTTGGTTCAGCACACGTTGTTTGACCTCGGAGGCGAACTCAGCCTGCCCGGGCAGGTTCTTGTCAATTCCGAACGGATCGTCGCAGTCGAGAAAATGCTTGATAGCCTGAACGAATCGTTAGCCCCACTGGAGGAATTCATACTGCCTGGTGGCACACGTGCAGCCGCCCATTGTCATGTGGCACGCAGTGCCTGCCGGCGCGCCGAACGCGCCCTTGTTTCTGTCGACGACGGTCACGCCATATCCGATATTTCTCGACAATACATCAACCGCCTGTCGGATCTGCTTTTCGTAATGGCACGCAGCCTAAATCAAGTCGCCGGCCAGCCTGACATTCTCTGGCAACACAGCAAGTCACAAGCCAAATAGTGCCCGACCGGGCTTAGCTCGGGTTTTGGCTTAGCAACAGCTAAACTCCATCACGAGCCCACTGAAGCTAAGTATCGATTCCAGTCAAAATGAGGGCCTGGGTCAGTCTTTCGCCCTGGTGCTACATCAGAATGGCCGACTACCCGGTCGCCCGTGATTCCAGGGCAGATCGACCCGATAGCCTTGGTC
This sequence comes from Arenicellales bacterium, assembly GCA_028825345.1. Taxonomy (GTDB): domain Bacteria; phylum Pseudomonadota; class Gammaproteobacteria; order Arenicellales; family UBA868; genus UBA868. Next base: position 3,094 of record JAPKAJ010000053.1, read on the forward strand.
AGTTGGCACAGACTATCGTATTGATCATCGGTAAAAGCACACGCATCGCTCCCAATCAACTCGATACCAACCGAAAAATCGTTGACCTGTTCTCTGCCCGAAAACACCGAGACGCCGGCATGCCACGCACGCGCCATGATCGGCACAAACTGGAAGATCTGCCCTTCCCGGCTCACCAGAAAATGAGCTGAAACACGGCTCGTCGCCAACTCGTCGTATCCCGGCTGCGATGTTGGATTCAGGCGACCCATAAATAGATCGATTACATCAGATGTGTCGAACTCGCCCGGCGGCAGGCTGACAGCGTGAATCACCAGCAAATCAATCTCAATCCCCGCCGGACGCCTATCGCAGTGTGGCGAAAGAAGGACGGTTACGCCATGTGCGATTCCGCTCCGGCCATCAATTGCATACTCACGATCTTTCATCAGGCGTCTTTATTTAAACTGGCGTTACGCTCAGGGAGGCACTCAGGAATATATCAGGCTCACCTCAGTAAACGGCGGTTTCAAATGTCGAGCTTGCGCCAGTGCACATTGATCAATATCTAATACTGACTGAGAAACCGCAAGAGCCCGGCTAAACTGAGCTCTTTGGAGGCGAAAGATTAACGTTTTGCAAAAATTCGGTGGTGTGCGGCCAACAAAAACCCCGCCAGGAGGCGGGGCTGAAGTCGTTCAGAGTTGGATTTATTCTGCCGCGTCACTGGACTCTGGTTGGTCTAGCAACTGCACAAATGCCATTGGCGCGTTATCGCCAGATCGGGCTCCACACTTAAGAATTCGAGTGTAGCCCCCGGCGCGCTCCTGAAAACGTGGCCCCAACGTATCGAAAAGTTTACTGACAGCGTCACGATCACGCAGTCGGGCATAGGCGAGCCGCCGGTTTGCAACCGTGGGCTTTTTAGCCAGTGTAATCAGCGGCTCTGCAACCCGCCGCAATTCCTTGGCCTTAGGCAAGGTTGTTCGAATCTGCTCGTGGGTGAAAAGTGACACCGCCATGTTCGCAAACATGGCTTTACGATGACTTGCATTACGGCCGAGTTGGCGGCCAGTTTTATGATGACGCATAACCGTCTCTCCGGACTTTATTCAGTGTAGGCCTTCATGTTTGTCCCGCTGCAGCGACGCAGGCGGCCAATTCTCAAGTTTAACCCCCAAGGACAGGCCACGCGTTGCCAACACGTCCTTGATTTCTGTCAGGGACTTTTTACCTAAGTTAGGTGTTTTCAACAACTCTACTTCAGTGCGTTGGATGAGGTCACCGATGTAGTAGATATTCTCCGCCTTGAGACAGTTCGCCGATCGGACCGTCAATTCGAGATCATCCACAGAGCGCAGTAGCACCGGGTCGATTTTCTCCTCCAGAATCTGGGTATCCGACTGCTCGGATTCCTCGAGGCGCACAAAAACCGAAATCTGCTCGTGCAGGATGGTTGCGGCGCGGCGCACCGCATCCTCGGCACCAATCGCGCCGTTGGTCTCGATTTCCATGACCAACTTGTCAAGGTCGGTACGTTGTTCGACCCGGGCATTTTCGACCGTGTAGGACACTCGACGGACTGGACTGTAAGACGCGTCTAGGCGCAAGACCCCCACGCCACGGGTTTCCGTGTTTTCAGGGTCAGATTCCACAACCTGATAACCCCGGCCTGTGCTAACCGTAATCTCCATATTAAGCTCGCCTTCAGCCGAAAGATTAGCCAGCAGGTGATCTGGATTAACGACTTCGACATCGTGATCGAGTTGGATGTCGCCTGCCGTCACAGCACCCGGGCCCTTTTTCGAGACCCTTAGCACCGCTTCATCGCGATTGTGCATGCGGACCGCGAGATTCTTCAGGTTTAGGAGAATGGCAATGACGTCCTCCTGCGCGCCCGGGACGGCCGAGTATTCGTGGCTAATCCCGTCAATGCGCACTTCTGTAACCGCCGCTCCCGGCATTGAGGACAACAGAATACGGCGCAACGCATGTCCAAGCGTATAGCCGAATCCTCTTTCCAGGGGCTCTAGGGTAACGCGGGCGCGGGTATCATCAACCGTATCAACGTTGATCACTGTTGGCTTGAGAAATTCTTCTCTGGCTTGGGGCATAAAATGCTTACCTCTGGAATGTTGGGTACTTCAGTTTCAGTAACTATTTTGTCTGACCGGTCTATGGTCAAACGGCAAAAAAATCAAACAACGGGTTTACTTGGAGTACAACGCGACGACCAATGACTCATCTATCTCCTGCGATAATTCGGCACGGTCGGGCACTGCCTTAAAAACACCCTTGAATCCCTTGGCTTCCACATCAACCCAAGGAACAAAACCCAATTGCTCTGCAATATCAAGGGCTGACTTGATTCGCAGTTGGGTACGGCTTTTCTCCCGAATCGTGAGTTCGTCGCCAGGTTTAACCTGATAGGAAGCAATGTTAACCCTGGCTCCGTTTACCATGATGGCGTTATGCCCAACCAATTGGCGGGCTTCGGCTCGGGTAATACCAAAACCCATCCGATAAACAACGCTATCGAGTCGGGATTCCAACAGCTGGAGTAGTTTTTCGCCTGTAGAACCTTGGGCACTTGCAGCCGCAACGTAATAACTGTGGAACTGCTTTTCCATCAACCCATAGATATGCCGCAACTTCTGCTTCTCGCGTAACTGGGTCCCGTACACGGTTACCCGTGGTCGGCGAGCGCCTGCCTTAAAGCCTGGCGGGCGATCAAACTTGCACTTCGAGTCCAGCGAACGCACTGGGCTTTTTAGGAACAAATCCGTGCCGGCCCGGCGGGCAAGCTTACAAGTAGGTCCTCTATATCTGGCCATATCAGTATCTCTTTGTCAGACGCGCCGACGCTTGGGTGGGCGACAGCCGTTATGGGGAACCGGCGTCACATCGGTGATTGAGTTGATCTCAAAACCAAGGTTATTAAGCGCTCGGACCGATGAGTCCCGGCCCGGGCCTGGGCCCTTGATTTTGACGTCGAGTTGTTTCATGCCGAATTCCTGCGCGCTACGGCCTGCAGTTTCAGCGGCTACCTGGGCTGCGAAGGGTGTACTCTTGCGAGAGCCCCTAAAGCCGGCACCGCCCGACGTGGCCCATGCAAGGGCGTTTCCATGTCGGTCGGTAATGGTGATGATTGTGTTATTGAAAGTTGCATGAATATGCGCTACACCCTCTAACACGTTCTTTCGAACTTTCGCCTTGGTGCGTTTCTTAGTTTGTGCCTTGGCCATTAATTAGTTCCTGGTGTTACTTTCGAATCGGCCGTTTCGGGCCTTTGCGCGTGCGTGCGTTGGTTGATGTCCGCTGGCCGCGTACTGGCAGACCGCGGCGATGCCGCATGCCCCGGTAAGAGCCCATATCCATCAGCCTTTTGATATTCATCGACACTTCCCGGCGCAAGTCACCCTCGACAGGGATGGTGGCAACCTGGGAGCGCAGTCGATCTGCGTCGTCCTCCGAAAGGTCGTGTACCTTGGTGTTCCGGCTAATACCAGCGTTATCGCAGACCTTCTGTGCTGTGATTCGGCCTATTCCATAAACCGACGTCAAAGCGATTGCGACATGCTTGTGGGCTGGTAGATTAATTCCTGCTATACGTGCCACTGTTCTTGCCTCTTAATGTTGATTCCCAAGCGGTTAGATTCCTTGTTTAACCCTGGCGCTGCTTATGCCTAGGATCTACACAAATAACCCGCACACTGCCGTTCCTGCGAATTATCTTGCAGTTGCGGCACATTTTCTTGACCGATGCGCGTACTTTCATTGACTCTCTCCTAGCATTTTCCTAACGGGGCATACCCATGCCACCTACCAACGAAGATTTCTTCATCAGGCTTTCGTATTGTCTGGACATCAGATAGGACTGGATTTGAGACATCATATCCATCATGACCACGACGATGATCAATAGTGAGGTGCCACCAAAATAAAAAGGTACGCTCCACTTCACAATCATGAATTCGGGGATTAGACAGACTACGGTGAGGTAGACCGCTCCAGCCAGCGTAAGACGGGAGACCACCTTATCGATGTAGCCAGCAGTCTGAGCTCCCGGTCGAACTCCGGGCACAAATGCCCCTGATTTTTTCAGATTGTCCGCAATTTCTTTCGGGTTAAACACCAACGCGGTATAGAAAAAGCAGAAAAATACGATCATGCCGGCATACACCAGAGTATAAATGGGCTGACCGGGTGACAACGTGGTTGAGATATCTCGCAACCAGCTCATGCCTTCAGCCTGGCCAAACCAACTTCCCAGACTAGCCGGGAATAAAATGATGCTGGATGCAAAGATGGGAGGAATCACCCCTGCCATGTTGAGTTTGAGCGGTAAATGACTGGACTGGCCAGCGAGCATGCGTCGCCCCTGCTGCCGTTTTGCGTAATTGACGGTAATCCGCCGCTGCCCCTTCTCGACAAAAACCACGACCGCGGTCACGCCGATGGCACCCACAAATAGTGCTAACACACCGAGCGGACTAAACGCACCGGTGCGCGCCAATTCCAAAGTTCCAGCTACCGCGGATGGCAGGCCTGAAACAATGCTCGCGAAAATGATTAGCGAGATTCCATTGCCTATACCCCGTTCAGTAATTTGTTCGCCCAACCACACCAGAAACATCGTCCCAGTCACCAACGCAGCGACAGTGGTGATGGTAAAGCCAATTCCAGGGATTAACACCACAGGTGAGCCGCCCGCCTGTTGGCCCCCTATCGCGATAGCGATCCCGAGGCCTTGGAAGGTGGCCAATACCACAGTGCCGTACCTTGTGTACTGGGTAATTTTCCGTCGACCGGATTCCCCCTCTTTCTTTAACTGTTCAAGGTGGGGGATAACCGACGTCATCATCTGGATAATGATTGATGCCGAAATGTAAGGCATCACGCCAAGAGCAAACAGGGACAGGCGTTTCAGGGCGCCGCCGGAAAACATATTAAAAACATCGATAATCGAGCCACGAGTCTGTTCAAAGAGCGCGGCTACCGCCGCGGGATCGACACCCGGAATCGGTATATGGCTGCCCAAACGATAGATAACCATCGCACCCAGCACAAAAACAATACGCTGGCGCAACTCCGTCATTTTTCCAAGACCTGCGAGGGGGGATGCTGCCATGGTGTCAGGCCTCGACCTTTCCTCCAGCCTGCTCTATAGCCTCTCGTGCTCCGCGGGTCGTACTTACGCCGCGCAGCACCACGGCGCGGTCAATACTGCCTGAAGCGATGACTTTGGCTCGGATCGCATCATGTTTTACAACGCCAGCAGCCTTGAGCACCGCGAGATCGATGTCGCCAGTCTCAATTTTTTGCAGCTCATGTAGCCGAACCTCAGCCACCTTCCGCCGCACCAGCGACCGAAAGCCCCGCTTCGGCAAGCGCCTCTGCAATGGCATCTGCCCGCCTTCGAAACCAACCTTGTGATAGCCGCCAGAACGGGATTTTTGCCCGTTCATGCCGCGCCCCGCTGTCTTTCCCAAGCCGGATCCCGGCCCCCGCCCAACGCGCTTGGCCGGGCGGTGCGAGCCCTCGGCCGGCTTTAATTCGTTCAACCGCATTTCAGCTTTCCTCTACCCGAAGCAGGTGGGATACCTTGTTGATCATTCCCCGAACCATTGGTGAATCTTCCAGTTCTACCGTCTGATGGATGCGCCGCAACCCCAACCCTTGCACACAAGCAAGTTGTCGCGCGCCGCGGCCGTACTTACTTTTCACCAGAGTCACCTTGATACGTTTCGCTGACATCTGTCTGTTTCCTATCCTGTAATTTCCTGGATCGACTTACCACGGCGTGACGCGACTTCACGTGCATTACGTACCGTACCAAGCCCAGCGATCGTTGCCCTAGCGACATTGACTGGATTAGTGGTTCCAATAATCTTAGCCAGCACATTCTTTACTCCAGCCGCTTCGAATATCGCTCGCATAGTGCCGCCCGCGATAATTCCCGTACCTTCAGATGCGGGGCGCATCACGACACGCGCGGCGCCATGACGCCCAACAGTCGCATAAATCAAAGTGCCCTTTCGCAAATTAATTTTTTGCATGTTCCGCCGCGCTTCATCCATCGCTTTTTGAACGGCGACCGGCACTTCCCGTGCCTTCCCACGACCAATCCCGACTCGACCCTTACCGTCGCCGACTACGGTCAATGCCGAAAAACCGAAGATACGCCCGCCCTTAACAACCTTGGCAACTCGACGCACGTTAATTAACTGCTCGATGAAACCGTCGCCGTCAGAATTGTGCTGGTCTGCTCTATTGGCCATATGACTGTCCAGTGCCTCTCAGTAGTTAAAACTGAAGGCCGCCTTCTCGCGCGGCCTCAGCCAGGGCCTTTACCCTGCCATGATATTTGAATCCCGAGCGGTCGAATGCAACCCGCTCCACACCTGCCGCCTTCGCCTTGTCCGCGATGCGCTTACCTACCATGCTCGCTGCGGCAACATTGCCTCCGTTTTTCACCTCAACTTTGACCTGGGCTTCCAGCGAGGAAGCACTCGCCAGGACTTTGCTGCCCGAGGGGTCGATAATCTGCACATAAATATGTCGTGGCGTCCGGAATACGCACATCCGGTTTTCGCGGTCGCGGGCAATTCTTGCTCGCGTTTTTACGCTTCGGCGACGTCGTGCGGTCTTTTTTTCGCTCATTTTAATAAACTCTGTGCTTGGCGCAATTACTTCTTCTTCGCCTGCTTGCGAACTACATGCTCGCCGACGTAACGAATACCTTTACCCTTGTAAGGCTCGGGTGGACGAAAAGCTCGAATCTCAGCCGCCGCCTGTCCAACCTGCTGTTTATCGGCGCCAGTAACTACGATCTGGGTCTGGACCGGTGTTTCCACCGAAACGCCATCGGGCAGGTTGTAGACCACCGGATGAGAGAAACCCAGGCTGAGGTTTAACTTAGAGCCCTGGGCTTGCGCACGATAGCCGACCCCAATAATCTCCAGCTTCTTTTCAAATCCATCGCTGACGCCGGTAATCATATTGTTGATCAGCGATCGAAAGGTTCCGGCCATAGGCCATGCTGCGTCATTCGCGGCACTGACTTGCAAGACGTCGTCGGACTGCTTCACGCCCACGGTGGGGTGCAGTTCCAGGACGAGCTGGCCTTTTGGCCCCTTAACGCTCACTACCGCGTCATCGAGTTTGACTTCGACACCGCTCGGAACATTAATCGGGCTATTGGCTATACGGGACATTGCAAATACTCCAAAACTCAGAATTCAGATTAAAAGACTTTGCAGACCACTTCGCCGCCAATTCCGGCGGAGCGCGCCTGGCGATCCGTCATCAGGCCCCTGGATGTTGAGACCATGACGATTCCCAGTCCACCCCGGACCTGGGGCATATCGGACGCGTTGCAGTAGACCCTGCAGCCTGGCCGGCTGATGCGGTGAATCTCCTCAATTGCCCCTTCTCCAGCGGCATAACGCAACCCGATGGTCATGTTTTTGATAGCCCCTTCCGCATCGACAGTCACCGTGTCGATATAGCCTTCGTCCTTCAAAACTTTGGCAATGGCCTGCTTCATGCGCGAGCAAGGCATCGTCACACTCTTTTTCCTTGCCGACAGTCCGTTACGAATCCGGGTCAACATATCGGCAATAGGGTCAGACATACTCATAATTTATTCCTTGTGTGCTACCAACTGGCCTTGGTTACGCCGGGCGCCTCACCACGCATGACCACTTCGCGCAGGGCATTTCGGGCCAAGCCAAAACGTCGGTAATAGCCCCGCGGGCGGCCGGTTAGGGCGCAGCGGTTTCGCTGTCTCGTACGAGCCGAGTCCCGCGGCAATTTCTGTAAATCCAACATTGCCTGCCATCGATCGTCATAAGAGAACGATTCGTCTATCACCTGATTTTTCAGTTGCTCACGTTGAGTACGAAATTGGGCGTTCAAATTTCGGCGTTTGACCTCTCGGGCAATCATTGATTTTTTAGCCATAAACAGAATCCTATTTGCGAAGCGGAAAATTAAATCCGCGCAGTAACGCCTCACCCTCTTCGTTGGTGCGGGCCGTTGTGGTTATGGTGATATCCATCCCTCTGATTGCGTCTACTTTGTCGTAATCAATTTCGGGGAAAACAATTTGTTCTTTAAGGCCGACGCTGAAGTTACCGCGTCCGTCAAAGGCTCGCGGGGAGACCCCTCGAAAGTCACGGACGCGAGGAAAGGCAACAGAGATCAATCTATCGAGAAATTCATACATCTGCCTGCGCCGCAATGTCACTTTGCAGCCAATAGGCCAGCCTTCGCGAATCTTAAACGCAGCGACTGACTTTCGAGCCTTGGTTACGACGGGTTTCTGTCCGGCAATTCGCGTCATCTCGTCCACCGCGGCTTGCATTACCTTCTTGTCAGTGACGGCCTCGCCTACACCCATATTAAGAGTAATCTTAGTGATCCGGGGGACCTGCATGACACTGGAATATTCAAACTTCTCCATCAATGCTGGAACCACAGTCTTCTGATAATGTTCGTGAAGTCTTGCCATCTTTACTTGCCTGTCTAACGTCAAGTGACGTCGACCACCTCGCTGTCAGATTTGAATATTCGAACCCGCCGGCCGTCTTCAAGGTGTTTTATACCAACGCGGTCAGCCTTCTTAGAATTCGGGTTATACATACCAAGGTTAGAAATACGGATCGGTGATTCTCTTTCGATAATTCCGCCGGTTTCTCCCTTGTTCGGGTTCGGGCGTAAATGCTTTTTCACAATGTTTACGTTGTCGACCAACACCCGCTCGTCGTCGAGCATTCGCAGAATGGTTCCCCGTTTCCCCTTGTCGCGCCCGGTCAGCACGATAACGTCATCACCTTTTCGAAACTTTTTCATAAAAAGAGCCTCACAGCACTTCCGGTGCGAGCGAGATAATTCGCATAAAACGCTCTGAGCGTAACTCGCGAGTTACCGGTCCAAATATTCGGGTGCCGACGGGCTGATACTGAGCATTGAGCAGTACCGCGGCGTTTCGATCGAAACGAATCAGCGAACCGTCGGGACGGCGCACCCCATGTCGAGTGCGGACAACCACTGCGTCAAATACTTCACCTTTTTTTAC
>JAPKAJ010000318.1 GCA_028825345.1 Arenicellales bacterium
ATCGGGGATAACACTAGCTCCGGTAAAGGTCGTCGATAAATTTTTTGAGCCAGATGCAAGAAAGGTTAAGATTGCCCGCTTTATCGGGTTGACCGCCTGGACCCACATTTAAGTATAACGGGCCAACGAGGCGTGTTAACCCTCAGGCATCGAACCAGGTTCACTTTGTACGAATTTCGCCTAACTATCCTTTAACTTGCCCAGACCCGGTGTGCAGGCACTAGGATCTCAGATCAATACCAATCATGCTTTGGATTCCAATTACCATCGCCGCCGCGTTTTTTCAGAACCTGCGCTCTGCAGTGCAGCGCCATTTAAAGTCTGAACTCACCGATCTTGGCGCCGCATCGGTTCGCTTTCTTTACGCTCTCCCCTTTTCTTTTCTCTGGCTTGCCGTCTTGGTCATCGGGTTCGAGATAAGCACCCCTGCCGCAAATCCTGCATTCGTTGGCTGGGTTATTGGCGGATCTATCACTCAAATCATCTTTACATTCTTGCTGATGTGGCTTTTTTCATTATCAAATTTTACAGTCGGCACAGCATTGTCGAAAACCGAAGTCGTCCAGGTGGTATTGCTCGAAGCGCTGCTACTACAAGAAAGTATCTCTGGCCGAGCTCTGATTGCGATCCTCATCGCCTTTATTGGGATTATGGTTATGACGCTCGGAAAATCTCGGGTTTCTTTTTCTAAACTGCTCGCCAGCCTCGGTCAAAAAGTTACTCTGGTCGGTCTCGCCTGCGGCCTCATGCTTGGATTATCTTCGGTCTTGTTTCGCGGTGCGGTGCTTTCCCTGGAGGAAGGCGGTTTGCTGATTCGCTCCGCTTACACCCTGGCTGTGGCAATCACAATACAGAGCCTGATACTACTGATTTGGCTACGCCTTTTTCAGCGTGGGCAGATCACCCGGACACTGGAGCATTGGCCAATCTGCATTGGCGTGGGCTTCGCCGGATGGGCTGCCTCCATCTGCTGGTTCGCAGCATTTACACTAACCCACGCGGCTTACGTTCGTGCGTTGGGTCAGATCGAACTGATCTTTACCTTCCTGGTTTCGGTGCTGATATTTCGAGAAAAAGTCAGCCGAATCGAAATTACCGGGGTAGTGCTATTGAGCATCGCTATTGTCATCTTGGTGCTGGAAAAAGCGGCCTAACTACTGCCTTGACTCACTCTCAGAATTTTTCGCCCGAACACGCGACACGCTGACGGGGTGACCAACTCCAAACGCTAAACCGTCAGGTGCTTGATGCAGGTGAATCTGCCGCCCCTGGCTTGGCCACCAGAAAGCACTGATCGAGAAAGTGATCCAGCCATTGGCGTGCATCTTGTGCATAGCGGGTATGGCGCGCCAGCTGCTCGATGTGCGATTGGGCGCCAGGCAACGCTAGTTTCGGCTCGCCTCGTTCAGAGGTGCACCAGCGATCGATCATTTCCCGAGTGATTTCGGGATGAAACTCAATGCCAAATACATGATCACCAAAAGAGAATGCTTGCCCGTTAAAGGCGTCATTTCCCGCAAGATGAACTGCATCCGGGGGTATATCGAAAGTCTCTGAATGCCACTGGTAAAACACGGTGGGCTTTAAAAGAAATGGTTTTCCATCTTTGGTCGGGGACACTTCCCAATATCCTATTTCGACTAATCCATCGCCACGAGGCCCAACTTTTGCTCCCAGAACCCGGGCGAGTTCCTGAGCGCCAAGGCATATTCCCAGGGTCGGGACATCGCTGGGAATAACCACAGACTCCAGCCAGTCTAACTCGGCCCGAATTCCCGGATCGCCATCATCTGTCGCACTTTGTGGCCCACCAAACACAACTACCGCATCATAGTCAGCAAGATCCTGAGGCAAGGGGTCTCCAACGCACGGACAACACCGATCGAGATCAAAGCCACGCGCCATTAGCGCTTTGCCAAGTAGGCCCGGGGTCGAGGCCTGCTGGTGAACCACAGTAAGAATCTTATTCAACACAATTAAAATTACAAAGGAGGATCAACTGAGTTTATCGGATCAGCATGCAAATCCAAAATGGCCGAAACCATGGGGCAAGAAAGCCGATTTCGAGTGAACACCCATGCCATCGAGATTTAACCTCCCGCAAAGGCCGCAGTCTGGCCAGGAAGCCACTCAGGATAAGGCTAGACAATTTCAAAAAAACCTGTATATAATTACAGTGTATGAGAAATCCCTTTCTAAGCCAGGCGCTGCTATGAACCAGCCACTCACTGCCCGACAGTTGCAGGTACTCGAATGCATACAGGCTTTTGTCGATGCCACGGGTATGCCCCCTACCCGGGCCGAGATTGCGAAACAACTGGGTTTTCGCTCGGCCAACGCAGCCGAAGAACACCTGCGAGCGCTGGCCCGCAAAGGTGCTATCGAGTTGCGATCGGGTACTTCACGCGGTATCCGGGTGCTGGCGCCGTCCGGGGTGCCAGTGATAGGAGAAGTCGCCGCTGGCAATCCAATCCTGGCAACTGAGCATATTGAGGATCACTATCCCCTGCCACCCAGGTTATTCAGCCCCAAGGCCGACTATCTGCTACGGGTACGCGGTATGAGCATGCGTGATGCCGGCATTCTCAACCGCGATCTGCTGGCAGTACACCGCAGCCAAGAAGCCATCAATGGTCAGATCGTCGTTGCCCGACTGGACGACGAGGTTACCGTTAAGCAGTTCCGCCGTCGCGGCAACGTGGTTACCCTGCTGCCGAAAAATCCTGACTTCACCGCTGTACGAATTGACCTGCGGCAACAGTCTCTGGTGATTGAGGGGATCGGAGTAGGTGTTATACGCAACGATACCCTGCCGTGAGTCTGGAATCCTGCCTGCAGCGGCGGGATATCTGGCGTGGCTCGAAAATATCCGCGCCAGGACGTACCATCGCAACCGGTTTTGCCATGCTGGATCAACACCTGCCAGATGCTGGTTGGCCAGTAGGCACACTGACTGAGATCCTGGTAGAGGACGTCACGTACAGTCCCTTGTGGCT
>JAPKAJ010000319.1 GCA_028825345.1 Arenicellales bacterium
TGGTGCTGCTGCCATCGCCGGCGTGGGCAACTTCGCTTGGGATTCAGCCTCACCGATATCGGCGAGTATCTTGATCTGTACGATGCCGACCCAGCCCAGCATGACCAGATCCTGTTGCTGCTAGACAAGGTGAATATTCGTGTCGAAGCGCTGAAGGCGCAAAAGAACGACCTGGATGCCACGCTGGGTGAGTTGGCCAGCGTCCGCGACCAAGCCCTGGCCGCACTGGATGAACAACCTGTCCGGGCGGCAGCCGGCAGCTGATACCTTAATTATTGAATACTGAATTATCGATCACAACCTCTTATCGATTTCCAAAGGAGTTTCTGAATGAAAGACATCGTTATAGCTGGCTACACGCGGTCCCCTTTTCACTTTGCCACTAAAGGCGGGTTAGCCAAGGTACGTCCGGACGATCTTGCTGCCCACGTAGTCAAGGCCCTGATCGAACGCACTGGGGTCAACCCCGATGATATCGAGGACCTGATCCTTGGCTGCGCCTTTCCCGAAGGCGAACAGGGCCTCAACATGGCCCGGCTGGTAGTGCTGATGGCTGGCCTGCCGATTTCCGTTGCCGGCACCACCGTCAACCGCTTTTGCGGCTCATCCATGCAGGCTATCCACATGGCCGCTGGCGCCATTCAAATGGGCGCGGGTGATGTCTTTATATGCGCCGGGGTCGAATCCATGAGTCGTGTGCCGATGTCAGGCTTTAATCCGATGCTGAATCCTACACTTTGCCAAAGCATGCCAGCAGCTTATATGTCCATGGGTGAGACTGCCGAGAACGTCGGCCGTGAGTATCAGATCAGCCGGGAGGAGCAAGAAGTCTTCGCTGTCGCCAGTCAGCAAAAGGCCGGTGACGCACAGTCACAAGGCCGGCTGGCTGACGAGATAGTGCCGATTGAGGTTAATGGCAGCACCATTGATGCTGATGGCTGTCTGCGTCCGACTACCGACCTTGAAGGGCTGGCTGGCCTGAAACTAGCTTTCGATGAGAACGGTAGCGTAACCGCCGGCACCGCCTCACCGCTGACCGATGGCGCCGCAGCGACGCTGGTCTGCTCGTCCGATTACGCCACGGCGAACGGTCTTGAGCCAATGGCCCGCATCGTCAGTTTTGCAGTCTCGGGTTGCAAGCCCGAGACCATGGGACTTGGCCCGATATTCTCCTCACGTAAAGCGCTGGCACGTGCCGGTATCAGTGCCACTGATCTAGATGTGATCGAGATCAACGAAGCTTTCGCGACTCAGTCTATCGCCTCGATACGCGACCTGGAGTTGGACTCGACCAAGGTAAACATGGATGGTGGCGCGATCGCCATTGGCCACCCGCTGGGCGCAACTGGCGCACGGATCACGGGCAAAGCGGCCCAGGTCCTGCAACGCGAGGGAGGTCGCTATGCCCTATCGACCCAATGTATCGGCGGGGGCCAGGGTATTGCCACCGTGCTTGAGGCTGCCTGAATGTCATCTATAGAAAAAGTGGCTGTTATTGGCTCAGGTGTCATGGGTTCGGGCATTGCCGCCCAGGTGGCCAATGCCGGGATGGACGTAATCCTGCTCGATATCCTCCCCAAGGAAGGGTCAGACCGGGACGCGATCGCAAAAGGCGCTATCCAACGGATGCTCAAAACCAGCCCAGCGCCACTGATGCACCAACGCAATGCCAAGCGAATCCGGCCTGGCAATGTTGAGGATCACCTGGAGTGGCTTGCCGACTGTGATCTTGTGATCGAGGTCGTTATTGAAAACCTTGAAATCAAGCAAGCGCTGTACCGCAAGATCGACCAACACCGCAAAACCGGCGCGATCGTCACCTCCAACACCTCAACCATTCCGCTCGCCCATCTTGTCGAAGGCATGGGCGAGGATTTTCGCCAGCATTTTGCGGTGACCCACTTCTTTAATCCGCCACGCTACATGCGGCTGCTGGAGCTGGTCGCGGGGCCCGATACCCATGCCGAGGTGATCTCGGCCCTGCGCGATTTTGGTGACCGCATGTTGGGTAAATCGGTGGTGGACTGCAAGGATACTCCGGGTTTTATTGCCAACCGGATTGGCATCCTGTGGATGGGGGTTGCCGTGCGCTTTGCTTTTGAGGACGGCCTCACTGTCGAAGAAGCCGACTCGATAATCGGCAAGCCCATGGGCATTCCCAAGACCGGAATATTCGGCCTACTGGATCTTGTCGGCATAGACCTGCAGCCACATGTGGAAAGTTCGATGCTGGCAACACTTCCCGAGGTCGACATGTATCGCGACATCCACCGGCCCAGCGCCTTTATCGAAAAGATGATTGCCGAAGGCTCTACCGGACGCAAAGGTAAAGGCGGCTTTTATCGCCTCAACCGTGCCGGTGGCAAAAAGGTGAAAGAAGCGTTGGACCTTAAGACCGGTGAATATCACCCAGCCAACCAATCCTCGCTCGCCAGCGTCGAAGCCGGGCGCAAGGGACTGCGTGCTCTGGTGGAACACCCTGACCGTGGCGGCCAGTACGCCTGGCGGGTGCTTTCGCACACCTTAAGTTATGCCGCCGCGCTGGTACCGCAGATCGCGGATCACATTCACGCAGTCGACGAGGCCATGAAAAATGGTTACGCCTGGAAATGGGGCCCATTCGAGCTGATCGACAAACTCGGCCCACAATGGTTTGCAAAAAAACTGACGGAACAGGGCATGGCGGTACCGCCATTGCTGCAACAGGTGGGTGAAGGCAGTTTTTACCAAATAGAAAACGGCAAACTGCAGTATTTTGGCACCGATGGTAGCTACCACAATGTGAGCCGCGCTGATGGCGTGTTGCTGCTGGCAGACATCAAGAGAGCCGGGGAACGCATCGATGGCAACCGTTCGGCCAGTCTGTGGGATATCGGCGACAAGGTGCTATGCCTGGAATTTCATTCTAAGATGAATGCCATTGATGAGGGCATCATGGCGGTAGCCTCCAAGGCACTCAAAATTATCCCGGCGCAGGGTTACCGGG
>JAPKAJ010000320.1 GCA_028825345.1 Arenicellales bacterium
CATGTAAGTTCCCACATAAAAGAAATGTAGCAGACCATCTCATTAGCAGGTAGTTAACCAGCTTGTGGATGGTTCTGCCAAACAGGAATAAGATAGCGATATGAGAACGGCCATAGTCATCCTCCTTTATTCAAATTACAAGGGCAGAAAAATTTAGTTAGGGGGGGTAAACAAGGGGTAAAAAACGGAAATGTCTACTAAAAAGACAATGGTTGCAACGTTTTGAAGATTGTTACCTATAACATCCAGTTTGGTTGCGGGCGCGACGGCAAGGTGGACCTCGATCGCATTGTAGAAGCAGTGCATGGCGCGGATGTCATTGCGTTGCAGGAAGTGGATCGCTACTGGCCAAGGTCAGGGGACATGGACCAGGTTAAACTGATCGTTGAAAAGCTTCCGGGTTTCGATTTTGCCTATGGCCCCGGGGTAGATCAGGCGATAATGGGAAAGGTGGGCACGGATGGGCGACCGACACGTCGGCAGTTCGGTAACCTTCTGATCTCTCGTGACCCGATCGGATATGTCCGCCACCATTTGTTACCGAAGTTTGCAAGTATTGGGCCCCTTAGCATTCAGCGCTCCGCACTTGAATGTGCGATTCAAACCGACTGTGGACCGATACGGTTTTACAGCCTGCACCTAACGCACCTTAGCGCCGAAACCAGAATGCCGCAGGTGAGCTCGCTTCTTCGGTTGCACCGTGAGGCCCAAATGGAAGGGGCTCCCGTTTGCGGGGATGCGAATGGAAGTTACTGGCATGACGGGGTGGCAAAGGCGCCACCCCCGGATGCCGCCATTTTGCTCGGAGATTTTAACTTTCAACCTGATTCCCGGGAGTACGTAGAAATGGTCGGGCCCCTGTCGCCGTATGGCGGTCGCGTTACCCACCCGCTCGGATTTGTGGATGCTTGGACAATGGCTGACGGCGAAGACGACACGGGGTACACAGCGGATGTAGAAGGGGCACCGGCAAGACTCGACTATGCTTTTCTCAGTGCCTCGCTTTGCGACCGTATTCGATCCTGTTGGGTTGACCGCGATGCCGATGGTTCGGATCACCAACCGCTCTGGCTGGATGTGGGCTGATGCTCTTAAATGTGTAAGAAACTAAACATTGCAGACATCGCCGAAAAGGCAGAAAGGTTTACAGTTTTAGTGGGATGCTGGGAATGAGATAGCGAGATGAAACGAAACTATTTATTTGTAGTGATGTTTATCTTTTTTGGAGTCATCTCTGGGAATGCAGCGGCGCACCATGAAAGAAAAGACACATCAATTGTTTTGGACTATCTAGAGGACTCGACCGTGCAACTCGGTTCAGTTCTTTATGATGAGCATTGCGCCAGCTGTCATGGCCAGAATCTTGGAGGCCAGCCTGATTGGCACAAACGAGATCAAGACGGTTACCTGCCTGCTCCACCGCATGATGAGACCGGCCATACTTGGCACCACACCGATAAGTATCTGTTCGAGATGACGAAGTATGGTCTCCAGGCGTTTGTTGGTGACGGATACAAAACGAGAATGCCTATGTACAAGGATATTCTGTCCGACAGTGAGATCATCGCCGTTTTGTCGTTCATCAAGTCTAGATGGCCCGAAGAGGTCATTCAGATTCATAATGAGCAGGTGAATTCGTCTAAATAGAAGTGGTCCTCATCTACAGCCATTGCTGTGTTGTGATACCTCAAGCACTTCTTATCACTAAGATCGCTAGTAACTACAACTTCATATATGTCGATATGCTTTTTCTCATCATCTATTCGGGAGGCGTCTGGCACTGCTCCAGTTGCTTCATACTACCGCTTTGTCCATGAATTCTCTGAGAAACCCTTGAAACCCTGTGTTAGATGACTCTACTCTTTTCACCGTTTTCCTGATTTTTACGGGCGCGGCTATTCTGGCAACTGTTGGGCTCTTTGCCAGGCAATCCTTGCTTAGTACCTACATCATTCTCGGTGTTCTTGTAGGTCCTATGGGTGTAGGACTCATCAAGGATGCGAACCTGATTGCAGATCTCTCCCATATTGGAATCATCTTTCTGTTGTTTCTGCTAGGCATTGATCTCTACCCACAAAAACTCTTACTACTGTTAAGACAGACGACTGTAATCACAGTGTCAAGTACCTTGGTGTTTGGAGTTCTCGGCTATGTCATCGCAACAATATTTGGCTTGGCCCCATGGGATTGTCTGTTGGTTGGGTTGGCGACCACTTTCTCTAGCACCATCGTGAGTCTGAAATTACTGCCAACGACAGTGCTTCATCATCGTCATACGGGTGAAGTCATTATCAGTATCCTTCTGCTCCAAGATTTTTTGGCAATTGCATCCCTATTGTTTTTACACGGTCTGTCGGCACAAGGCACTTCGTGGCAGCAAGCCGGTTGGCTTATCGGCTCGCTGCCCTTGTTATTCTTCGGTGGCCTAGCCGGCGAGCGATGGGTGCTGCGCCCATTGTTTGCTCGATTTGACCAGATTGGTGAGTATGTGTTTCTGCTGACTCTCGGTTGGTGTCTAGGCATTGGTCAGTTGGCCCATAGTCTAGGCCTGCCCTACGAGATTGGTGCCTTTATCGCTGGTATTACTGTAGCGAACAGCCCGATCGCCGCCTACATTGCCGACAATCTGCGACCGCTGAGGGATTTTTTCCTGGTGATGTTCTTTTTTGCGATCGGGGCAGGATTGAGCGTCACAGGTCTTGGAACAATATGGTTGTGGGCTGTGGTACTGGCAGTTGCCGTCGTCGTGATCAAACCACTGGTATTTTCGGTTTTGTTTAAAATTGCCGGTGAACCCGATAGTCTTGCCAGTGAGGCAGGTGTTCGATTGGGTCAGATGAGTGAATTTTCACTGTTGCTAGTAGCGGTTGCAGTAAACGCCAAGGCAATCACCTCGGCCGGCGCCACCCTTGTACAGCTCGCTACGATAATCACATTCGTTATTTCCTCAGTTGTGGTGGTGCTGCGTTATCCGACACCTA
>JAPKAJ010000321.1 GCA_028825345.1 Arenicellales bacterium
TATTAATAAGGAGCATAATATGAAAATTTATAAACTGATTCAATCAATTATGGTTGCGCCGCTGTGCGTCCTGCTTTGTGGCACGGTTATATCCACTGTCGTATCGGCAGCTGACTTTGAAGCGAGCAGGCAAGGTGGAACCCCAGGCGCGCTTTTGCCCGAAGAACTTGCGCTTTGGTCGTATAATACCGAGACGGGCGCGTTCGATGTGGTATCAGGGGATGCCTCTGCGCCCTATGCGCTTAACCTGCGCGCACTGCCAGAAGGTTCAAGGGTAGGTTTCGCCGAAGGCTGGGCTGCGATCCCGTTTTCCTATGCGATCAATGAGCGGCTTTACGAGCTGGCCGACGAACTTGGGTTCGAGGTTGTGTATTGCGACAACGACTACAAGGCTGACAAGGCGGTGTCCTGCGCTGAACTGATCGCGCTGCAGGGTCCGGATGTCGTGATCGAATCGAACTGGCATTCTGGCGCGGCGGCGGCTGTGATGAATATCTTTGACGAGGCGGGTATACCGGTCTTGTCCCTTGACGTTCTCCACCCCAATGCGATTTTTCTGGGTGCCAACAATTACGTCAGTGGGTTGATTGGCGGTCAGGCGGCGGCTGAACATGCCAAGGCTCTGGGACGCTGCGACGATGTCTCGGTTCTGCTTGGGGTAGCCCCCGGCGACGGTGACGCCGCGAATCAACGTTTGTCGGGCTTTGCCGATGGAGTTCAGACGGTTTGTGGTGCGCTTCCTGAGGATCGGATTCACGAAGCACTCATTGACGCTGGTACCACGGATCAGGCCCTGACCAAGACTACAGACTGGCTGACGGGCCGTCCCGATGCCGGCTTTGTTCTGGCGACTGCCATTGACGATCCGCGCGCCTTTGGTATGTCGAACGCGCTGGCACAAGCCGGGCGCGAGGGCGTGGCCATCGGTCTCGGTTGTGACGATGTTGGCTTAGCGGCGACACGCACACCCGTCGAGGACAACAATTTCCTTGGCTGTGTTGCCTACTTTCCTGAAACGTATCCCGACTGGGCTTTGTCAGTCGCGGCGGACATTCTGGAAGGCAAGGCCGTGCCGGAGGAAGTTCACCTGGAGCATGTCTTTCTTGATGCTGCAAGCATCAATAATGTCTACCCGGAATAATTCCGAAACCAAGAGCACGCGCGCTGACAACAGCGCCCGTGCTCCACTGATCGAGCTGTCGGGCATCACCAAATCGTTTGGCAATGTCGATGCGCTCTCCGGCGTCGATCTGAAGATCGGCGATGCTGAATCGGTCGGCATCATCGGCGACAACGGCGCAGGCAAGTCGACCCTAGTGAAACTCCTGTCCGGCGTCTATCCGGCAACCGGTGGCACAATGAAGTTCCGGGGGGACGAGGTGCGGTTCAACAGCCCGCTTGATGCGCGCCAGAACGGGATCGAGATGATCTATCAGGACCTTGCCCTGTGCGAGGATCTCAACGTGGCCCAAAACATCTTTCTGGGTCGCGAGATCAAGAAAAACTATGGCCCGTTTAGTGTGTTGGACAATAAGGCCATGACCCGCGCTACCGCTGAGGACATCGCTAACATGGGACTTGATTTCGACGTTGAACGTGAGGTCGGCATGTTATCTGGCGGCGAGCGCCAGATGGTTGCCGTGGCCCGTGCGTTGCAATTTGAACCGTCGACATTGCTGATGGACGAACCGACAGCGGCGCTCTCAGCCGAGAAAATCCGCAAACTCTGGGAGATGATCTCGGAGTTGAAATCGCGCGGCGTATCGATCCTGCTGGTCAGCCACCGATTCACCGACATCCTCAGCATTTGCGACCGGATCGTGGTGGTGCGCAGCGGCAAGATCGCAGGCGAGATGAAGCCGAACGAACACTCGCCTGCCCAAACCATGGCGATGATGACCGAGATGATGACGGGCGACAGAATTTCCGAAGAGGCAGGCGCATGAAACAGCTTAGAGCAATCATGAATTCCAAACTCTGGGGCCGCGGAGCCTCGGCGATCAACCCTGGTCTGGTTGTGGCGACTGTCGTGGTTTTTATCGTGCTGAGTTTTGCATCGCCGTATTTCCTGTCCGTATACAACCTGATGAATGTGGCAAAGGCGCTGGTGATCGTGGGCATTGCCGCCGCGGGTGAAACCCTGGTGATCATTGCGGGCGGGTTTGATCTTTCCATTGGCTCAACCATGGCCGCTGCCGGAATGCTGGCCGCCTATCTTCTGGACATCGGCTCGGGCGTCGGTCCGGCCTTTACCGCCGCGATCCTTCTGGGCATTTGCATCGGCGCTGCCAATGGCACGCTGATTGCATATTTCCGGATCAATCCCCTGATCGCGACGCTGGCGATGATGGCCATCATCCGGGGGCTGGCCTTTGTCATTTCGAATGGTCACGAGATCATCATCACCAACAAAACCTGGCTAAGCCTGGGCACCGGCAAATGGGTGGGTATCCCTTATATCGTGCTGATCCTGATCGTGATCTATCTGGTGTTCGCGCTGATCATGCCGCGCACAAAGTTTGGTCGCTATGTCTATGCCATTGGCTCGAACCCACGCGCGGCACGCCTTTCGGGCGTCTCCACAAAGAAGTGGCAGTTGGCGATCTACATTACCTGCGGGGCCACTGCGGCACTTGCCGGACTGATGCTGGCCGCCCGTACTGGCACCGCAATGCCCGCCGCGGCCATGGGATTTGAACTGGACGTGATCACCGCGGTCATTCTAGGCGGCGCAAGCCTAAAAGGCGGGCGTGGGACAATCCTGGGAACCGCGATTGGATTGATCCTTTTGTTCATGATCAACAATGGATTGACCCTGGCGCAGGTCCCCACCTTTTGGCAGCAGGTGGTCAAGGGCTTTATCCTGTTGGCAGCGGTTCTTTACGATGAAATCCGCAGCGGACGAAGTGATGACAGTTAGCCAATACTGGCAATGACATAAGCGCACAACAAAGGAGCACAAATGTATTTTCATCCACC
>JAPKAJ010000322.1 GCA_028825345.1 Arenicellales bacterium
GAAAATCTACTGTCAGAGCGGGATTGGTTGCTGGCCGATGGTGCGACCGGTACCAATTATTTCGCCATGGGGCTGCAATCCGGAGATGCCCCCGAAATGTGGAACATTACCCACCCCGACAAGGTTGCGCATTTGCACCACGAATTTATTGAGGCAGGCGCTGATATCATTTTGACCAACAGTTTTGGTGGCTCGTCTTATCGACTGAAACTGCACCAAGCCCAGGATCGAGTCACAGAGCTCAATTGTGCTGCAGCGCAAATAGCCCGGCAGACAGCCGATAATGCCTCTCGGACGGTGTTGGTCGCTGGCTCCATCGGCCCCACTGGCGAGATCTTCCAGCCGGTAGGAGACCTGGACCCTCAGGACGCGCAGGTTGCTTTTACTGAACAGGCCTGCGCTCTTGCCGACGGTGGCGCCGATATGATCTGGCTGGAAACCATGTCCTCAAAAGAAGAACTGCAAGCAGCAGGAGCGGGCGCTGCGCAGTCGGGATTGCCGGTGGTGGCAACTATGACTTTTGATACTAATGGCAGCACTATGATGGGGGTCGGGCCTTCAGAACTGGTTGATGTTTATCGTGAGAGCGTACCGCGCCTGGTAGCCTTTGGTGCCAACTGCGGCGTAGGCGCGCCGGACCTGGTCGGCACCATTCTCGCTATGAGTCGACACCTGACAACAGATGATGTGCTGGTGGCCAACGCCAATTGTGGTATCCCACAATTTATCGATGGCGAGATCCGCTACAGCGGGACACAAGAATTGATGGCCCAGTACGCCCAGCTGGCTCGCGATACCGGGGCAAGAATTATCGGTGGATGTTGCGGCACGACTCCGCAACATCTGGCGGCGATGCGCCAGGCGCTGGAGAATTATCAGCCTCGGCCCGCGCCGGATATTGACAGGGTTGCAGAACTGCTGGGACCGGTCACAGCTGGTGCCCGGGCCGCCTGCTCTCCAGGGCTCTCAAGCGCTGACGCGACTCCACGTCGTGTCAGAGGAAATCGCCGACGTCGCAGTGCCAGCTAAAACGTTGACGAAAGTGCTATGCTGACGGGGTGAGACATGCGTTTATCATGGATCCCCTTGAGGGGGTTAAGCCCCACAAGGACACCACTTATTTCCTGATGTTGGCTGCGCAGCAGCGGGGCCATGAAGTTTTTTATGTTGACCCTAAGACTTTGACTCTGGATCACGATCGGGTGGTGGCCAAAGGGTGCTCGGTAACGGTATCGGAACGCCACGACAAGCCTTTTAGCTCTGGCGCTGAAACTGCGCTGGCCCTTCACGGCATGGATGTAGTCTGGATTCGACCGGATCCGCCTTTTGATCGGAGCTATTTCTACGTTACGCTGATATTGGATCACCTGCCGGCTGACGTGCAAGTGATTAACCGGCCTGCCACCATTCGGGACTGGAATGAAAAACTGGCGGCGCTTCGCTACCCGACGCTGACACCGCGTACTCTGGTATCACGCGACCCTGTCCAGATCGACGAGTTTGTGCAGCGTCTGGGTCGAATCACCGTAAAGCCGGTTGATGGTTACGGTGGCAAGGGTATTGTGTTTTTGGATGCAGATTCAGACGATCTTGAAACACAACTGCACTTGGCAACCCATGAGGGTCGTCACTGGGTCGTAGCACAGGAGTATCTACCGGCTGCTCGCGATGGTGATAAACGTATTCTGTTGCTGGATGGTGAGCCGTTGGGTGCCATCCTCCGGGTTCACGCCGAAGGTGTCGAGCTCAATAATCTGGATCAAGGCGGTACGGCTCAGCCATGTGCGCTGGATGCGCGCGATCGCGAGATCTGCAATGCTCTGCGCGAAGACCTTACCGGGCATGGGGTACGTTTTGCCGGCATTGATGTTATCGGCGGTTTACTCATTGAGGTCAATATTACGAGCCCGACAGGACTGCAGGAAATGAGCCGCTTTGACGGCAAGACGTACCATCACCAGGTGATCGAGCGCCTTGAGTAGCGCTGCTTGCCTAATCGCCTGCTGCCAGACCCTCCCGACGCGGATCTACGCCGCTTACCAACTGCCCGCCGGGCAAGATTTGAATAAGATGCAGACCGCTATTTAGATCGCGAACCCGGGTCTGGTGGCCTATCGCCTGCAGTGCAAAGTCGAGTAGGGTATTGGCCTTAGCAGGTTCAAGGTCGGTTTTGCCGTTGCGGTTGCAAAAATGCGGCATCGAGACGGCCTGCTGAGGGCTCATCCCCCAGTCAAGAACACCGACCAGGGACTGGGCTACGTAACAGATAATCCGGCTGCCGCCGGGTGAGCCGGTGACAAGAACCGGTTCACCGTGAGAATCAAAAACTATCGTCGGGGCCATCGAACTACGAGGTCGTTTACCGCCTTCGACCCGGTTGGCGACTGACAAGCCCTCGCGCTCTTTGATAAATGAAAAATCGGTGAGCTCATTATTCAACAGGAAACCGTCGGTCATCAGTCGGCTGCCAAACCCGGACTCGATCGTCGTGGTCATCGATACGATATTACCCAGGGCGTCAACAATGCTGAGGTGACTGGTTCCGGCCGGCTCGCTTTGATAAACCGTTGCATTCGCGCTCAGTACCCCGGGAGGTATCCCGGCAGAGGCTTTGCCGATCGAGGAGTCGGCATGGATCATTCGGCTGCGCTCGCTAAGGTAGCTTGAATCAAGCAGTCCAACGACCGGAACCGGCACGAAATCGATGTCGGCCATATAACGGGCCCGGTCAGCGAAGGCGAGACGCGAAGCTTCTAATATCAAGTGAATACTTTGTGGGCTGGGCCCTAATCGCGGCAAGTCAAAGCGCTCAACCAACCCCAGGATCTGGCCAACGGTCAGTGCGCCAGAACTGGGTGGGCCCATGCCACAAACGGAGTAGCTCCGGTAGGGTGCGCAAACCGGGGGCCGCAAAATGGTGCGGTATCCAGCGAGGTCTTCGCTCGTCATCAGCGCGGGCAGCGCTGA